>JBKPQD010000318.1:0-6912 GCA_046733915.1 Chloroflexota bacterium | reverse complement strand
TGAGGTGATTAGCACCATGCAGGCCGGGATCGTCGTGACCGGTCTCTTCAACATTGTGATCGGACTCGTCATCCGCGCGCTTGGCAAGGACAAGATCGACATGGTCCTGCCGCCCATCGTCACCGGTTCCGTTGCGGCGATTATCGGCTTTGGGCTCGCCTTCTCCGCACTTGGACAGATGGCAAGCGCCAACTTCTTGGTTGCCTTGGTGACCCTGCTGGTCACGGTCATGTTCTCGGTCTATTTACAGAACCGCGGCTTCCTCGGAATGATTCCCGTGCTCCTGGGGGCAATCGTGGGATACATCTTCTCTGCCATTGTCGCCCCCAACCCCGATCAATTCAAGCCGCTGGCAGATGCAGCCTGGTTCGTTTTTCCCCATATTACATTTCCGAGCTTCAGCGGAGCGATGGTAGGAACAGCGATATTCAGCATCGCCATTATGGCTATCGCCACGGTCCCCGAATCGACCGCCCATCTGTATCAGATCAGTCTTTACGTGGATCGCCTTGCCGATGACATGGACAGGGAGCGCTACAATTTGGACGAGAATATCGGGCTCAACCTGATTCTGGACGGTATCGACGATACGATGAAGGGTCTGCTCGGCTCCACGGCCGGCACCAACTACGGCGAAAACAACTCGCTCATGGCCATCACGCGTAACTACTCCGGACCGGCATTGCTTTCAGCCGGCGTGATCGCCATCCTGTTGGGATTCATCGGAAAGCTCACCGGGCTTGTGCAAACGGTGCCTCTGGCGGTCAGTGGCGGGCTCGCCGTCTACTTGTTCGGCGTGATCGGGATGCAGGGGATTGCGCTCATGCAGGAACACAAGGTCAGTATGTTCGACCCGCGCAATCTGGCAGTCGGCGCCATCATCATGATCGTAGGCATTGGCGGAAACATCGGCTATCCGGGCGGGTTCATTCCGGTGACGGTCCCGGGCATCTTCCCAAATGGACTCCCCGCCATTGCTACAGCTGCCGTGCTCGGCATTCTGGTGAACGCCATCTTTCTGGTCTTCAAACCTGCTCAGGAAAAGGCGGAAGTTGCAGATAGCGCCACCGCTGCTGCCGATGATTAACTAATCACACTCAACGTCGACGGGACGGAAAATCTCCGTCCCGTTTTCGCGCCGATCCAGATGGTTAACTCGTCTGACAACTTGGTGTTCTGGCGTCCGGGGTAACAACCCATCCCACAGACCGTTAACCACGGTGAGAAAGGAGCGTACTATGGCTGAAACATTTGTAGATCCCGTTTGCGGTAAGGAAGTGACGCCAGAAACGGCCGCCGATAAGCTTGAATATGGAGCGCAGACCTATTACTTCGACTCGCCCGGCTGTCGAACAATATTTGAAATGAACCCGGAAAAGTACACGAACACTACGACGAACCCCGCTGTGAATCCCACAAATGACAATCCGAGGTAGAAGATTTCCTCAACAGTGACCTGCTGATGCAGGTCACTGATTTTTTAACGAAACCAAAATCTGTGTCTTGACGAATCACATAATTATTTATATACTCTTGAAAGCGCTTTCAGAAAACGCTTTCAATGACTGCCAAGAGCCGTCCATCCACGATAACCGACGTCGCCCGCCATGCAGGGGTTTCTATCGCTACGGTCAGTCGTGTTTTGAATGGCACAACACCCGTCCAACTTGAAAAAACAGAAAAAGTGCGTCTTGCGATGGAAGAACTCCAGTTCGTTCCCCGTCATGCCGCGCGTGTGCTCGCAAGCAAACGGACGCATACCATCGGTTTGATCATGTCTGAGATCAGCGGCGCATTTTTTCCCCCGCTGCTGAAAGGGATCGAGGCGGCTGCCTATGAAGCGGGCTACGATCTTTTGATCCACTCCACCAAAAAGGAAGGACCCTCACGCCGGCCGCTCGGGGAACACAACACCGACGGCCTGCTGGTTTTCACAGACAGTCTTGACCATCGTGAAGTGTATCGTTTACACAACATCAACTTTCCGATTGTGCTTCTGCACCAAACGCCTCCCGATTCGCTCAGTATCCCGGCGATCGCGATCGAGAATAAAGACGGCGCTGCCATGCTCATTCAGCATTTGATTGAAGTGCATGACCGGCGCCGAATTGTTTACTTACGCGGACCCGAAGGTCACGAGGATTCTGTATGGCGAGAACGTGGATATCGCGAAGCGTTAGAAGCGCATTCGATCGTTTTCGATCCTGGGCTCATTGCCTCCGGGGAATTTGACGAGGACAAAGCCTTTGTCACGGTTCAACAAATGCTCTCGAACGGAGCGGAGTTCGACGCGATTTTCGCAGGCGACGATGACTCTGCGATCGGGGCGATGCGCGCCCTCAAGATGGCCGGCCGACTCATCCCAAAAGATGTAGCTGTGGTCGGTTTCGATGACGTTCCTTTCGCCCGCTACCTATCCCCGGCGCTGACCACCATACGTGCGCCGATTGAGAAGGTGGGGCGCGAAGCTGTCCACCAGCTTGTCCAGCTCATGAAAGGCATGCAGGCGCAGGCTTTAACATTGATGCGCACCGAGCTTATCATCCGCGAGTCCTGCGGATGCACAATGCCATTATCCGACCATTCTGCTGAGGAACTCCCAATATCCCCAAGGAGGTGAAACGACAAAGAGTGAATCGATTTCGCGAATATCCAACTTGAATTTCACACTTTCGGAGGAGTAAATGAAAACGAACCTGTTCAAATTAACGGCTTTGCTCGCCATGCTGTCGATGCTGTTAGCTGCATGTGGTGCCCAACAGCCGCCTGCTGCAACATCAGCGCCCGCGGCGAAAGAGCTCAATGTCTGGATCACCTGGGGCGATAATCCCCAGCAATTGCAGGCTTTGTTTGACAAGTATGGGCAAGCCAACAACGTCAAGGTCATCGTGACTGCGCCGGTCGAAGATGACAAAGTCCTTCCCGCCCTGACCGGCTCAGAACCGCCGGACATTTTGATCCTGGGCGGCGGAGATCTGGTCAAGTCCTACGCCAAAGAAGGCTTGATTGTCGAACTTTCTGACGCGATCAAGAAAGGCGGAGTTGACTTGAACGATATTTACCCTGCACCGCTTGAGCAATGTAAGGATGGCGACAAAATCTGGTGTCTGCCCTGGGGCACGGACATCTATGCCTTGTATTGGAATAAGGATTTGTTTGAGGCTGCCGGTCTCGACCCCAACACGCCGCCTAAGACCCTGGAGGAACTGGCCGACTTTGCAGATAAACTGACCAAGGTTGACGCAAGTGGCAATATCGAACAAATTGGTTTCATCCCGGATCAAGCCTGGGGTCACACCGATCTATACTCCCACATGTTTGGCGGCTTCTGGTATAACAACGAGGGAACGAAACTGACCGCAAACAGCCAGCCGATGATTGATGCGCTGACGTGGCAGCAACAGTTCTATAAGAAGTATGGCTATGACAAAGTATTAGCATTTTCCACCGGCTTCGGCGATCAATATATGTCGCCTGATTATCCTTTCTATACCGGGAAGATGGCGATGATGGTGGATGGAGAGTGGCAAACAGGACCGAATTTCATTAGCAAATTCAAGCCGGAATTAAATTACGGCGTTGCACCTTTGCCTGCACCGGCAAATCACCCGGAAATGGCGAACTCAGGCATGGTGGCTGGTTCCGTGGCCGTGATCCCCGCCAACGCCAAACATCAGGATGATTCGGCGAAATTGCTGGCATGGATGATGTCGCCTGCCATCATCGCCGAAGAAATGTGCTTCAATGCCAACCTGCCCACCAGCAAGAAAGCCGCGGAAGATAAATGTTTTACGGAGAATCCAAAGTTCAAGGTCTTCTTGGATTTGATGGGTAGTCCAAACTCTTCCTTCGTTGTGACGAGTCCAATTTCACTCGAATTCAACGACGCCTACGGTACTGTAGAGGAGAATATCCTGCATACCGGTGCAGATCCTAAAACGGAATTGGATCAGTTGCAGTCTGATTTTGAACCGAAGCTTCAAGAAGCTCTGAAGTAATGCATGGGACGAGGAGGAGGCCGTGGCCTCCTCCTCGCCAAAAGGAGAAAGAAATGGCAGAACTGCTTGAAATCAAAGATCTGGCAAAGCAAAAATGGAGCTTCGGAAAAAAGTGGAGCAGGCGAACACGCCAGACGTTTTGGATTGGCATGTTATTCCTTGCGCCCTGGTTCATCGGGTTCCTGTTGTTCACGTTCTATCCACTGGCAGCCTCCTTTGTGTACAGCTTCTCGGAGTATCACAGCAAAAAACCTTTGGTGTGGGTAGGGCTGGAAAATTACCAGGCGATGTTCACCGACAAATTGTTCTGGAAATCTCTGTGGAACACTCTATACATGGTGATCTTTGCCGTTCCAATCACTCTGATTTCTTCGTTTCTGTGTGCGGTTCTGCTTAACTTGAAGGTCAGCGGACAATCGTTTTACCGCGTCATCTATTTTTTGCCATCGATTGTCCCTACCGTAGCCAGTACTTTGCTTTGGCTATGGATCTTAAATCCGCAAGCCGGATTAGTGAATACGCTACTGCGGCATTTGGGTATACCAGGACCCAACTGGCTGAGCGATCCCAACTGGTCCAAGCCATCGTTAATTCTGTTGGGAATGTGGGGCATGGGCAGCACGATTGTCATCTATCTTTCCGGATTACAAGATGTTCCCGTCAGCCTCCTGGAAGCCGCCGAATTGGATGGAGCTAATTGGTTACAACGCTTGCGCTACATCACGATTCCCATGGTTTCCCCGATCACATTGTTCAATCTCATTACGGGTATGATTTTTATGTTCCAATACTTCGCCCAGGCGTACGTCTTCCGGGGTACGCAGGGAATGGGATATCCTCTGAACTCAACCTTGTTTTATAGTGTTTATCTTTTCCAGGCAGGCTTTCAATATTTGAAGATTGGGTACGCCTCTGCTATGGCATGGGTTTTGTTCGTGATCATCCTCGTGTGCACGGTTCTGTTATTGCGGGTCAGCGAACGGTTTACCTACTACGCAGGATAATGAAATGGCTACCACTGTTACCTCTTCCAAAAATGTTTCGGCAGCGCTTGATCAAGAGCGCCGCGCCAGCCTCCGACGAAAAAAGATTCGGGATTTTTTCCGAGGCTTGTTCAGCCATGCGATCATCAATCTCGTGGGGTTATTTTTCCTCATCCCATTTGTTTGGATGCTGGTGACCTCGGTCAAATCGGATCAGGACGTGTTTCACACCCCACCGCGTTGGCTTCCCTATGACAATGTCACCGTCAATGTCAATGGACAGCAACTTCCCTTATACAATGTAAAGACGGAAACGGGCGTCAGGCAATTAGCCTTGATAAACATCGCCGAAGGCATGGGAACATTTGTAGATCCGCAAAATCCTGCCGAGCAATTGCAATATGAAATTCAACAGGGCACGACAAAGATCGCGGAGCCAATTATGCACATCTCATTCCGCTGGCGGAATTTCGCCGACGCGATGTCTCGCGGCAGCCGCCCCGGTGTGGGAGCAAGCTTTTGGGTGTATTTTAAGAACAGTTTGGTCATTGCTTTCTTCACGATCGTTGGCACATTGCTATCCAATACGCCAGTCGCGTATGCCTTTGCAAGGATTAATTTCCCGGGTCGTGATCTGCTCTTCATTATTGTTTTGGCGACTTTGATGCTCCCGTACCAAGTCACCATTATTCCCCTCTATCTTTTCTTCAATGATTATTTGCACTGGGGCAATACCTTCCTGCCCCTCCTCATTCCGGCGTTCTTTGCCAACGCCTGGGATATTTTCCTGCTGCGCCAGTTCTTCAGAACCATCCCCGAGGAAATGTGTGACGCCGCCCGAGTTGACGGCGCTTCGGAATGGCAGATTTTCACGCGCATCGTGTTGCCTCTTTCTGTACCGGTGCTCGCGGCAGTAACGGTCTTCACATTCCTGTATGCGTGGAACGATTTCACGGGTCCACTACTCTTCTTGAGTAGTCCCGATAAATTTACGATGGCACTTGGGTTACGCGACTTTCAGGGACAGCGCACGATGGTCTGGAACCAGCTCATGGCTGCATCCGTCGTGTTCACGATCCCGATCGTCATTGCCTTCTTCTTCGCCCAGCGCACATTTATTCAAGGCATTAAGCTTACGGGCCTGAAGGAGTAGCACCAAAATTTTTTCTTCAGAAAAAAACACAACTGTATACTACCCTTTGACCATATTCCCATATTGCGACATGAAAATGTACTTCATGCTACTTGTCGCGTAGAGGCTGCACATGTATCATCGCACACGCTGGACGCCCGAAAAAATCAAAAAGCGGCTCGAACTAATCGTCCCATCTGTATACATCCAACGCGAATTTATTCCTTCTTTCTTCTACCAAGAACTGGAGAGTGCCCTCACTCCCGCGCCCGTCGGCATGGACACAGATGATTCTGCATGGCAGGAAATCTATCCCAACGACTATTGGGGGCCGCGCATGCAAAACTTTGTCCTGCGCACAAAATTTATTGTCCCCGAGGGTATGGATGCAACGCAACCCCTTGCTCTTTATCTTCCCCTGGGGATTGCAGGAGACTTCTCACACCCGGAAGCTCTTGCCTACATCGACGGAGTGCCGTATGCGGCAGTGGATCGTCACCACCAGGAAATTCTTCTGAAACCCGAGTGGGCAGATGGAAAACCTCACCAGCTCGCCCTTCACGGATGGACGGGGCTCGCTGGGTTCTCGGAAGCAGAACCATTCAGCAAACTCTACATGAGGCAAGGCGCCGTGGTGCAAATTCATCCGGGCACCCGCGGTTTTGTTGCGTTGTCTCGAGTCGCGTTGGAAACAGCAAATAACCTTGATAACAATAATCCCATCAAGTACCATTTTTTCAACGCTCTCAACGATGCGTTCAACACCCTGGATACCCGTGATCCGCTCGATGGCGATCAT
>JBKPQD010000317.1:0-5722 GCA_046733915.1 Chloroflexota bacterium | reverse complement strand
CAACCACATGCTCGAAGAGCATAACCATAGCAACGAAGAGCCGATCGATCCTCTGGTGCAGCATGCCGGCGCCGTCTTCCCGCCGGAAACGCCACTCGAAGAGACCATGCCTTCGCTCATGGCAGGCTATGCCCTGCTTGTTGTGGAAAATAGCAAGCCCGTAGGAATTCTGACGAAGATTGACGTGCTCGACTTCGTCGCAGGAAAGATCTAAACGTCCATCCTCTGTCGCTCGCATCACGTGCAACGGGGCGGTGTGAGCAACTGATAAGCGGTAACGAAAAACTTCGTCGCGCTCAAAAGGACATAATCGATCGAACGACCCTCGGCTACAGTCGAGGGTCGTTTGTCAACTCTTCCAGTTGCTTAGCGAGGGCAATGGCACCCATGCTGCCCGCCTGATTCCCCAATCCCGGTGGAACAATATACTGGTCGATCTGCTCAAGGATCATTTTGCTGGAGACATATCCATTCAATAGTGCACGCACCCGCCTGCGCACTCTGGCGAATAGAAATTCGCGCTGCATCACGCCCCCGCCCAGGATGATCTTTTTTGGCGAAAGTGTCACGATGTAGTTCATCAATGCCGAGGCAATGTAATCCGCCTCAAGTTCCCAGAACGCGTCCGATTCGGGGACGGTCGCGCCCTTTGTGCCAAGCCTTTTCTCAATCGCCGGGCCACTGGCCAGCCCCTCGAAACAATCGCCGTGGAACGGACAGCTGCCATGGAACGGATCAAGCTCTCGGTTGTGCGGGATGAGGATATGCCCCATTTCGAGGTTGAGCATCCCGATCATGGGTTTCCCATCCTTGAGATACCCACCGCCGATGCCCGTCCCGATTGTGAGATATAAGCACGGATCGGCTCCGCGGCCTGCGCCCCAGACATATTCTCCCAGCACGGCGGCATTTACATCGCTGTCGAAGGCAACGTTGACACCCAGTTCACGTTGCAGAACACCCCGTATATCGGTGTTGCTCCAATTTGGCTTAGGCGTAGCGGTGATAAAACCATAGGTAGGGGAATGTGGATTAAGATCGAGTGGACCAAAGCAGCCGACTCCAATCGTTTTGACCTTCCCCATTGCAGCGTAACGCTCAAAGAATTGCACCGCCTTGCGAAGCGTCTCATCAGGGCTGGTGGTCGGAAAACGTACTTCCTCAACGATATGCATGGGTCCACTCGCCAAACAGCAAACGAACTTCGTGCCTCCAGCCTCAATGCCGCCGTAAAGAGCTTCGCTTGCCATGCCGGTATTGTACTCTCCTTCGAACAATTGTCATCGCCGTGTATCGCTGCCCATCCAGGCTAATTTATCGTTTGATTTTTACGTCGAGGAAAAGTTTGCCCTCCTCGGTTCGAATACCCACCCCCTTAACGAGGGGAAGAAACTTCTCGTACTCTGGCGGCAGGAAGGGGTCCAGGTCAACGGCAATCTGGTCATTATAGAGGCTGATGCCTGGCTGTAATACTTTGAACAACCCCCCGAGCTTTCCCAAGAAGACGTTATTCTCCAGAAATGCGCGCACTTTCGGCGACGGGCTCAGATCCACGCTACCGAAAAGCTTGAGCTTCAGATTGAGCGGCCAGGGCCACATCGGTGTACGCAGATCGACCTCGATTCGATTCTCGCGGTGGACGGTTATGTGACAGGATCTAATGTTCTTGTTGCCGCGCAGTTTCGATTGAACCAGGTCATTGATCATCGTTTCCGGAAGTGGGATGGATGCATCGACCGTCAGACCTGCCAGCTCTGAAAAATTATTCTCAAGAAACCGCGTGAAAAGCTTGTCCATGTCTATTCTATCGATCTATAAAGATAAAATCTGATGAAATGACAAAGAACCGTTACCAATGTTCCCTTCTGACAATTTCTTCGAAAGCTTTGCGTCCTGATTTCCTCGGTATACGCGGTCCTTCGGCAGAATAGCCAAACGAGATTCCCGTCTCCACGGTGGCTCCGGCGGGAATGCCAAGCAGCGACTTAAGCTTATCCTGCTCGCCAAAGTATGCCAGGCAGGAACTCACACCCAAATCCCAGGCAGCGAGCTGTAGATATGCTGCCGCTTGACCCATGTCGAAGGACCAGTTGTTATGATCTGCCAGAACGACCGCAAAATCTGCGCCTGCAATGTGACCGGCATATGCACCGCACTCACTCACTGCTTTTAAATACTGTTTATCCTGTATCAGGATAAACGTCCAGGGTTGTTCATTTTTGCTGCTTTGGGCGTGCCGTCCCGCATTCAGAATTTTATGGATTATTTCCTCCGGTACTGGCTCGTCCAAGAACTTTCGAATAGAACGTTTAGTACGAATCGCATCAAGAGTGTCCATTGCTCCTCCTGTAGAAGTGATTTTATCAAAATCGTAGGCAAGGAAGAAGGTTCCCCTGTTAACATGCTTTCTACAATTCTTTTATTCATGAAACAGTAAGATTACCTAGCAGAGCACCATCGTGAACTTGGATTAAGGAAGGAGTTTAATATGAGTGAAGCAAATGAACGAAACAAAAAGATTATTGAGGAGTTTCGTGCGAATGGCGGCAAAGTTGGTGGGCGATTCGAAGGCAAAACATTGGTTCTCTTACATACCACCGGCGCCAAGACGCAGCGCGAACGGATCAATCCATTGGCAAGTGTCAAAGATGGTGACAGATACGTCGTGATCGCATCCAAGGGTGGAGCACCGAATCATCCCGACTGGTATTACAACGTGGTTGCCAACCCGCTGGTGACGCTGGTAACCGGGACCGGAAGCTTTCGCGCCCGCGCTTCCGTGGCGGAAGAGCCCGAGCGGACCCGGCTGTATAACAAGATGGTGGAAATGATGCCTGCTTTTGATGACTATCGCCGCAATACCAAACGACAGATTCCGGTCATTGTGCTGACTCCAGTAACCTGAAACGACTATGCTTCAATAAAAACGGTCTCGTTTTGCTACGAGACCGTTTTTAATCGCTTTTATTGGGATGTTCTCTTTTTCGATTCCGACCCGGGAACATTGGACTTACGATTTTCCTGTTTCGTCTTCCGGTTATGCTTGCGCATTCCCTTGGAAGGGCGCTTGTTTTTCTTCTTTTCTGCGGGGGTATTCACTTGTAGTTCTCCTGATGCTCTTACCGGTTAGGAATTCTTGATTTTGTTTTTTGCGGCGTTTTCTGCCCAGAGCCGGTCGATTTCCTCACGCGCTTGTTGGCGTGTGAGACCATATTTGACCTGTAGCATCGTCACAAATTTATCGAACTTGACCTCCGCCTTATCCACTTTCACCAGATCATGTTCAGCCATCAGGTTCCAGCGTCCGGTAGACTGACTCCGGATCTCTTTCCAGTTCTCTTCAAAAACCGCTTTATTTATTGCCATGGGGACCTCCTAAGATCGCACTTTTAGATTTTAAACTCAATTGGAGTTTTTGTGATTTCGTTTCCAGGTCACTATTCATTTTCCCCTAGACAGACCAAACAAAATGTTCAAACTCTTTCGCCGCCGGGGCGGTATCCGTTTATTGTACTATGAATAATGTGGAATTCTCGCCGCCAGCCTTCCAAAAGCCAAAAATAATCGGCAGAAGTGATCCGCGAGACCATTTTTCACCGCCGGTGTTTATAGATTTATCAAACAGGACACAAAATCCTTGCCGTTGATGCTTTATAAGGAGGCATTCTATGTATCGAAAGCCCAAAGGATTTGACCGGGTCGGCATCATTCAATGCTTTCTGGCCGCTTTTTTTGTTCTCTGGCTCCTGCTTCTGCCGGCAAAAGGAGCCTATTTCGCCTGGCCCGTCGTTCCAGAACTGACGGCGCTTTTTCTGGGAGCCGGCTTTATGCTGCGCAGCTATTTCGGATATCACCTGTGGCGCGATAAATACTGGTACACCCTGCGCTGGAGCATGTTCGGGGACTTTGCCTTTCTGGGCGTTCTTTTTATCACCACCTGGTGGCACGTTCGCGAAATGAATTGGAATCTGCAGGGCGTCAGCCCCGGATTGAAAGCTTTCAGCCTGATCATCACCCACGTCTGGATCCTCGCTTATACGTTCGAGCCGCTGACGGTTTTCCTGCTCCACCCCCGCGACCCCGAGGCAAACGCGCCGATCCCTTCCGAGCTAGCGGAGGGAGAACTGCAACCGTCGCTGAAATCTGCGCTGCTCGCGATGTTTTACCTCGGCGCGGCGTTGTGGGCGCTGTTCTTCTTCACGCCGGAGTTTGCCAATTTACGCTGGCCCTGGCCACTCAATCCTTTCGACTCACGGATCATGTCCGCCTGGTTTGCGGGCGCGGCAGTCTGGTCGGTTACGATGTATTTCATGAAGGACTGGGCAGAAGTGAAAATGGGCATTCGTGCCATCCTGCTATTCCTGGTTGGATTGCTGGTCGTCTGGGTGCTTGCTTCGTCTCGCTATCCCCTTAACGATACGACCATTGCCGCACGACAAGGCTGGGTCTATGCGATTTCGCTCGTGGTGATGATCTCGTGGCTACTATTTGCGTATTGGAAACAGGAACAAGCGCATCAAAACGTTTCGACGATGGTCGGCGCTCACTGAGTTCTGGATTGCATCGACGCGCCTCTGTGCGCTGCGCTGGCATCGTAAACTTTCTTCCTGGCGAGGTTGATCAAACCGAGCGGCGTGAATTCCCGTGTATGCCAGGGGTTGAACGCCATGCGCTCCATATCTTGCTGCAATTGTGGATCGACTTCCTGTTGGGGAATGGTCAACAAAGCGATGGGAATGGGAGGCGCATCGGACTCCTTCCATTCGATGTGGGCATCCTCGATCGGCGTCCGTTTTTCATCTACAAACAATTGGATGCAAAAATCGAAACAGACATCGGCTGCTCGCAGCGCTTCCTTCAACTGCTGGCGCAGATAGTCCTCTTTTCGCTCCCCACCCCGGACGAGGGACCGCGTCACACCCACGAGCTGCTCTACGGTTGACGCAATCTTCGTCCCCGCCGCGGGACGGATCAAGTAGCGCATGGCGTGCCCCCCGAACTGGTAGGAGGTGCGGCTCCAGTATTCGTTCGCTTGGTAGGGTTTGAAGCTAATCACAGGCGCCAGAAATACTGCCATGATACGCCTTGCTTCCTGCAAGCCATATTTTTTTACCAGACGGGGAATAACCTTAGCAATGCCACCCAAGAGGATCTCCCCCACCTCGATGAATTGCACCGGATTTCGTGCAAACGAGATCGGTGTGTTGGTCATTAAGAAATCCTGGATATTTGTCGTGTCGTGGGTCATAAGACGTTCCCCTGGATTTGTTTTCACCCGGATGGCGACTCCGCGCTGGTCTTTGCTCAAATCACCAAGCACCTCGCCGCGCGCGTTCGAAAAACGGACCAGCGCATCGTTGAGGGTACCTGGTTGAAATAGGCCGACTTGTAGATTTTGGGGGATATCAGACCTGACTTGAAACGTTGCTCTTACCCCCGTCCCTTTGGCATGAAAGCCGCGCTTGAGCGCTGCCGACGGATTCCGCTTTTGCGCCATCGCGCGCGCTTTGGCTTGCATCCTCTGGATGCGCTCTGCCAAGTCATCAAGCATCTCATCCTGATTCATAATGGCACCTCTATATAGTTGAACAAGAAAAGCGTGATTCGCTGACTCATTATAGCAGTTGGATGGTTGGCAACAAAAGAAAAACGGTCTCGTGGCTTCACGCCTGAGACCGTTTTTCCCTTAATAGACGCGGCAAAATTTAGGGAATGTAATAGG
>JBKPQD010000316.1:0-4374 GCA_046733915.1 Chloroflexota bacterium | reverse complement strand
GCTGGATTGCCAGATCCGACTCCTCGGCACGTGCGACAGGGTAAAAATCGGGGTCGCAAAAGAAGAAATCGGGAAATGCTTCCAGCACTCGGTACTTGAGCTCTGTGGTCGAAAGTCCACCCGAAAGTGTCGGGATGGGTGTCGCTGGTTCCCGTGTAACAGAAGTCCCGCCTCCACCATCGGCGTTCACCGTACTCACCTCCGCCGTGATCATAATCGGCGTCGAAATTCCATTCCCCGAAGAAATAGAAGGTGCAGAGAAACATGCCGAAAGGAGCACAGCAAACGCCAGACTGAAGGCAAACAGTTTTTTCATACAAGCCTCCTTTGTTCGGGACCGACGCAGAAAGGGATTTGTTCTCATCAATATAATCTGAATTCTGGAAATAAAAAGGACCCCATCTGGGGGTCCTCACAACATTTACAGGCGATTAGGAACTTTTCTTCTTGGATGACCGGGAGGAGGATTTTTTCTTAGGCACTTTGGCGCCTTTCTTCCTTGCCTCCGACAAACCAATTGCAATGGCTTGCTTGCGGCTGGTCACCTTTTTGCCAGAGCGACCGCTTTTCAGCTCGCCTTTCTTTTGCTTGTGGACAGCTTTCTTGACTTCATCGCCTGATTTCTTGCTATACCTAGCCATATGTTGCTCCTTTCCGATAAGCCAGTTCCATAGGTAAACATGGAACGACCAACAGGTTGATTCGTTTGCATAAACGAGACTTACGCGAACTTGTTATCGTGGTAGTTTAACGAAAATTAAAAATGGGATCAGAGTATTGAGGGAGCTAAGGACGTATCCCGCTTTCTAGCGTGCCATAAAAGCCATCCAGACATGAACATCCAGGTTCCCCAGACCAGAAAACCGCTCTCCCAATAAATCCATTCACCTAGTGGCACCGGTGAATGATGGGGACGCCAAGGATCTCATGATCGATGATTCCGTAACCTTGTCTTTGAACCTAGCCAGCACTGGCAAATTCGGCTTTTTCGCAGGTTTCTGTTACTATCGAAAAGATCATATAACCAAGGGTTTTCCTTACAGACAATTTGCTGGACAACCACTAAAATCAAAGTGTAAGGCACCTAGTTTGTCTTATTGAGGCCTCATTTGAGTCATACATCTAGGTGCTTTACCTTTTAAGCCGCCTCCAGATAAACACATAGGATTACCAATATACAGTCTTAAAAGAATTTACCCCGGCGAAATGCCGGGGCAAATTTTTGTCAACAGCTCCTTGCCGAGGACTTGAACCTCGAACCTAGCGGTTAACAGCCGCCCGCTCTGCCGATTGAGCTAGCAAGGAAAGCGACCGACATTATACGTGTAAGGGTAGGCGGTGTCAAGCACCCGCCCTCCTCGAGCAGCAAACGTCGCAACCCGCAAAAGCCGCCAGGGCAATGACATTAGTATTTCACCGCAGAAAATTGGCGAAGTTTGTCGATGCGGTGGGTGGCGGTAATCTGACGGACCGTACCGGTCATTCCGCGCACAACCAGCGAATCGGTGCTGGCGCCATCGCCGAAGTAGCGCACGCCTTTGAGCAACTCGCCGTCAGTGATTCCTGTGGCAGCAAAGAAGACATCTTCCGAGGAAACAAGATCATCCATCGTCAAAACTTTGTCGAAGTTATAGCCAGCTTCCCGACCACGGCGCAGTTCGTCTTCGTCGCGGGCATACAGCTTGCCCTGGATTTCGCCGCCCATCGCTCGCAATGCGCAGGCTGCCAGCACACCTTCGGGAGTACCACCGATACCGATCAACACGTCCACGCCAGAATCCGGCCAGGCAGTCATCAGCGCCGCAGCAACGTCCCCATCGGGAATCAGCCGGATGCGCGCACCGCACTTGCGGATTTCGGCAATCATCTCGGTATGGCGCGGGCGGTCAAGAATGATCGTCGTCAGGTCTTCCAGGTCCTTGTGCTTCGCTTTGGCAATCGCCTCGAGATTCTCACTGATCGATTTCTCAATATTAATCGTCCCTTTGGCTTCGGGACCGACAGCAAGCTTGTTCATATACACGAACGGACCCGGGTCGAACATCGTGCCGCGCGGGGCAATCGCAACGGTTGCCAACGAATTTGTGCGGCCAAACGCCAGAGGCCGAGTCCCGTCAATTGGATCCACAGCCACATCCACATCCGGTGCTGAACCGTTGCCCACGTTTTCACCATTGTACAGCATGGGCGCATTGTCCTTTTCCCCTTCCCCGATGACAATCATGCCATTCATATCCACGGTTCCCAGGACGATCCGCATCGCGTTGACCGCTGCTGCATCGGCCGCTTCCTTGTCGCCGCGTCCCATGAAACGACCGGCTGCTAATGCCGCGGCTTCCGTAACACGCGCTAATTCGAGCGCAAGATTTCGGGTGGGATCGCTACCCATATTCACTGACATGCTGCCTCCTCTACTGCAGAATAAAAAACTCAATCATGAAATAACCGATCGCCGCGCCCCAAATCCAGGAATCAATACGATCCAGGATTCCACCGTGACCCGGAAAAATGTTACTCGAATCTTTAAGCCCGCTTTGACGTTTCAACATGCTTTCACCGAGGTCGCCCAGCGGGGTAATGGCTCCAATACACAAACCGAGCAGCCCACCCTGCAGGGGATTAATCAAACCCTCGAGTGGTTTTGGTCCCAGAGCAGAGAATGCATACGCGAAGAACGCTCCCACCAAGACGGAGGTGAACACGCCGGCAAAATAACCTTCCCAGCTTTTCTTTGGGCTGAGACGCGGAGACATTTTGTGTTTGCCATAGACCGAGCCGATAGAGTAACCACCCGTATCGGCTGCCCACACAATCGGCAGGACGATGAACCACCACCACAAACCAATCTGCTGATTGAGGATAAAACGTAAATCGAGCAAATACGAACCCACCCATCCAAGATAGGTGATGCCGGCAACTGTAATCGTAAAATCGAGCCCCGCCTGATTGCGTCCTCGCTCGAATGCAATTAAATGAACAGCCATCGCCAGCAGAACGGCTAATACAAATAAAGCGTTAGCGAAGTCTGCAAAAAAGAAGCGTGCTGTGGCAATCACGAGCACGCTCCCAATAGTGACAAGTCGATCCGGTTCGAACTGGACCGCCCGATAGAGGCGCACATACTCCCAGGCGCCGCCCACCAACAGGATCGTAATCACTATAAAATAAAACACCCCGCCGTAAATGATGGCGGGTAAGCCAATTACAGCGAGGCCAAGAGCCGTCAACATCCGTTTAGGCATTGGAGGCTTCGTACTCCTTCGAGGAAACTTTACCAAAACGACGGTCGCGCTGCGCAAACGTTTCGAGGGCGCGGCGATATTCTTCTTTGTCGAAATCGGGCCAATAGGTGGGCGTGACGTACCATTCCGAGTAGGCTGCCTGCCAAATCAGGAAATTACTCACACGTAGTTCGCCCGAGGTGCGGATGATAAGATCCGGATCCGGAACGCCGGCCGTGTATAGATAACGGCTGACGAGCTCATCGGTTACATCCTCGGGCTGAATGCCATCTTTGAGGATATTCTGGATGGCGTTGACAATCTCATCGCGCCCGCCGTAATTGAAAGCAACGTTTAGGACCAGACGATCATTATTCTTGGTGAGCTCCACTGCGTCGAGTACTTTTTCCTGCAGGGTGGGAGCGAGCCTCTCCAGCCGCCCGATATGGCGAAGTTGGACACCTTCCTTATTCAGCTCTGCCAGCTCACGATCAATGACATCCTCGAGGATGTACATCAGACCCTTGACCTCCTCGGGAGGCCGGCCCCAGTTCTCAGTGGAGAATGCATAAATCGTCAGGTACTTGACGCCAAACTCCGCGGTGGCGCGGATGACGCGGCGGAGGTTTTCGGTCCCCGCTTTGTGACCCGCAAGCCGCGGCAATCCGCGCGAAAGTGCCCAGCGCCCATTCCCATCCATAATGATGGCAACGTGCCGGGGCAGTTTATCAGCGGGAATTGTTTTCGGGGAGTGTGTCATGATTCACATTTGGAATTCCCCGCCAACTCTTCGCGGGGCTCTGGCATTCAATTAGACTTCCATAATCTCAGATTCTTTTTTCTTGCCCATCTCTGCAACTTCTTCAATAAAACGGTCGGTGAGCTTTTGCAATTCGTCTTCACCGCGTTCGAGCTCATCTTCGGAGATCAATTTTTCTTTTTCAAAATCACGCATATCGTTATGCGCGTCCCGGCGGATATTGCGGATGGCCACCTTCGATTCCTCCAGGCGGTGATGCACGTGTTTGACCAGATCACGGCGGCGCTCTTCCGTGAGTGGAGGCAGGTTGAGATGGATGACTTTCCCGTCATTATTGGGATTCAATCCCAACTCTGAGGTCTGAATGGCCTTTTCGATCAATTTCAAAGAAGA
>JBKPQD010000315.1:0-2925 GCA_046733915.1 Chloroflexota bacterium | reverse complement strand
GAGTCCATGTGAGCAGCTAACCTTTCACCGCGCCGATCAAGATGCCACGCGTAATATAGCGTTCCAAAATGATGGCGATGACGATCACGGGAACGATCATGATCAAGATCAGAACCGACATGTTCCACCACTGCGGGCCGCGCGTGGCGTTCTGAGCAGCGATCACCAGGGGAAGGGTTTGCGAATTTGCACTGGATAGAAACAGAGCCAGCAGATATTCATTCCAGGTAAAGACTAGCACAAATAGAAAGGTGGCAACCAGCCCGGGGACAGCCAGCGGCAGGACGATCGCCCAGAAGATTCGAAAGCGCGAAGCACCGTCGATAGAGGCACATTCCTCCAGCTCAATCGGAATAGTGCTTATATAATCGCGCATCAGCCAGACCACAATCGGCAGGTTGCTGGTGACGTAGGTGATGATCAATGCTGTGTACGTATCCAAGAGATGCAGGCGCTGGAACAGAATATAGATGGGGATCACCACGGCGATCGGCGGCAACATGCGCTGGGAGATCATCCAGAACGCAATATCATCGTTGCCTAAACTACGTTTGAAGCGTCGCCCAATGGTCAGCAGCAGAATGAAAAATACAGCGATCGCCGCCGCTACTGCGACCTGCCAGGGCACACCGAAATAAATAGCAACAATACCTAACGCAACGCAGCCAACGAAGGTCAGGATCGCGCCAACTCGTGGGCGGTATTCAAACCGCACCAGGGCATAAGAGGCAGTCGAACCGAGAATCAACGCCAACAAAGCACTGACGGGAGCAACAATCGCCGTGTTTCGATATGTCCGTAAAGTGTCGTTGCTGAGATCGCCTACTAAAATATACTTCCACGCATCGAGGGAGGGTTTGAAATCAACGAAGGGAATATAGAAAGGACCTTCGGCGACCTGGCTGGGGATTTTTAGGGACGTAACGATCAACCAGTACAGAGGAAATACGATCAGAAATGCCCAGAACCCCAGCACCAGGTACGTCGCAGCTTTACCTAGCGGTGAGGGCGTGTTGTAGGACTTACTACGCAACCAGCGCATCATCATATCTGCTCCAATCCTGAGAAGCGAGTCGGTCTCTTACAGCTTTTCCAACGTCTGCTGTCGAAGCAAATTAACAAATAGCATGCTAAAGAATGTGACGAGAAAGAGCAGCATATAGGCTACGGCAGCCGAGCTGCCCACGTCCAGGGCGCGCCAGTTGATGAAGGCGTGATAAGTCAGCGATTGGGTGGCTGTACCCGGGCCGCCATTCGTCATGACGTTCGGCAAATCGATGATCTTGAACGCCTCGATCAGCCGGATCAAAATCAATGTCATACTGACCGGCAGGATGCCAGGCCAGACAATATGCCGGAAGATCTGCCATTGATTGGCGCCGTCGACGGTCGCAGCCTCCATGGGTTCCGTCGGCTGACTCTCCAGCGCCGCAAGCAGCACAACAAACATGAACGGCGTCCACTGCCAGATGTCGGCAATCAAGATCGCAGTCCGCGCACCCCAGGCATTGTTCACCCAGGAAAAATCCGTCCAACCCATCGCCTGCCAGATCGGAGTGAATGGGCCCTTGCTTGTGTCTGTGAGCATGCGGAACATGTAAGCAACGCCAACCGGTGTGATCATCATGGGAAGCAAGAACACCACCCGGAAGAAGCGTCGCCCCGGGATATTCTGTACGGTAAGCATCGCTAATCCCAACCCGATGACGTATTGAAAGAAGATGCCGACAAAAACATAGACCAGGGTAATGGTTACCGTTCCGAGTCGACCGCCATTCCACAACGTGTGCGTAAAAATCCAGGCCAGCCCTCCCAAGCCCATGGCGATCAGCAGGCGTCCAATCAGGCCGCCGGTCGAAACCCTCGCATTCCGCACATAGCGGACCAGAAACACGGCGAGCGCGAGCACAACAATGCCAAAAATGATCCACGTCGTGGATGTATCGGGTGCGAAAAAACCAAGGAAATGTGTCTTTTCAGTACCTGTGAACAATTTCTTGTAATTGTTCAATCCAACAAACGTCAATGTAAAGCCACCCTTTGCAATCTTGAAGCGAGTCAACGACACATACAGGGAGGCGATCAAAGGGAAGACGGATAAGAATAGAATAGCCAGGACTGCCGGCAAGAGGAAGATGGGGCTGGCCCAGCGCTCCGCGGCGGCCATCACTGTACGAATTCGGGACGGTTCCTGCTGCTGCAATTCCTGATCCATAGTCTCTTGATAGGAGGGCACATGGCCCAACCCGATTTGAGTTGGGTCATGTGCATCTGCATTCAACGTGCTCTTCAAACTCATTTGGCGCCGATCGTCGCTTTATAAGATGCCAGTTGGGCGTCACGGCCAACTTCTTCCGTGATTGCTTCCCACGCATCATATAACTGTTGGGCGGCTTCATCGGTGGTCAGATCTCCAGCAATATATTCCGCCAGGATGCGGTCGAGCTCCACCTGGATGTATTTCTGGTTCGACGGAATGCGCAAGTCAGCGACCATGTTCGGGCTGTTCAGACTTGCTTCGATACCACCCAGGTAATTGTCTGCTGCCGTTTCACTAAAGCCGGCGTCAATCCAAGTCTGCTTGTTTTCGAACTGTGAAATACGGAAGGGGTTGTAGCCGGTTTTTCCCACAACAACGTCCGCATTCGATTGTGCAGGTTGGGACATGTAAGAGAGGAAGGCATAGGCGGCATCTTTTACTTTGTCATCCGCCGCAGCATTGATGGCGCCTGCCCATCCACCAAAGGACGCGTATGGCGCATAATTCACACCATCCACTGCATAGGGGCAGGTCGTTGCATCACAGGCTACAAGTTCACCGGTGTCACGATCCAGAACTTCGGTGGAACCGGGTGTAATGGTGGCGCCCACCTTGTCGATAACTTTGGAATTCTCGGGGTCAATCGCCAGTGTGCCGATATCGCC
>JBKPQD010000314.1:0-1962 GCA_046733915.1 Chloroflexota bacterium | reverse complement strand
CACCGCCGAGTGGATGGCAAATCACCTGCGCAAGCTCGGAATCGAAAATGTGGAGATCATGCCTACAGCTGAGGGCGGGCATCCTGTCGTTTATGGAGATTATCTCAAGAAGCCCGGCGCACCGACTGTCTTGGTTTATGGACATTATGATGTGCAGCCTGCCGATCCGCTCGAACGGTGGGAGACGGGGCCGTTTGAGCCGCGGGTTCAAGGCGACTTGCTCTACGGGCGCGGTTCCTCCGATATGAAGGGACAGGTGATCGCCGCGTTCGCCGCCATTGAATCTCTGATGAAAGGTGCTGGAGATTTTCCCGTCAATCTCAAGTTCCTGCTTGAAGGTGAGGAAGAGATCGGATCGAAAAATCTTGAGCCGTTTCTTCGCAAGCATGCCGACAAATTCAAGGCGGATGTCTCTCTTAATCCTGACGCGGGGATGATGGGCGTGGACCAGCCGACCATTACGTATGGATTGCGCGGTCTGGCGTACTTTGAGATCAATATTACGGGACCGAAAGCGGATTTGCATTCCGGTTTATACGGCGGTGCGGTTCACAACCCCGCCCAGGTATTGGCGGAACTGGTCGCCAAGATGCACGATGAAAAAGGACGCATCACGCTACCAGGGTTTTATGACAGCGTGCGCCCGATCAGCGATCAAGAGCGCGCCGATTTTGCAAGGCTGCCGAACGATGAGCAACATTATCTGGATGAAACGGGTGTGCCAGCACTGTGGGGTGAAGAAGGATATATTCCTGCCGAGCGGACCGGTGCGCGGCCGACGCTAGAAGTCAACGGCTTGCTCTCGGGCTGGACGGGTCCCGGTTCCAAGACCGTTCTACCGGCAAAGGCGATGGCAAAAATTTCTTGCCGGCTCGTCCCTGACCAGACTCCAGCCGAAGTCGAAAAACAATTGATGCGCTTCATGGAAGAGAACGCCCCGAAAACGGTGCAATGGACAGTCAAGGCGCTGTCTGGCAGTCCGTTTGCGATCGCCGATTTGAACAACCCTGGCGTAAAAGCGATGAACGACGCGATGCAAGCTGCCTGGGGTGTGCGCCCATTCTACCGCCGGGAAGGTGGCTCGATCGGCGCGGTGGCGATGCTGCAACAGATTTGTGGCGTGGAATCCGTACTGGTAGGTATGGGATTGCCAAGTGACAACGTCCATTCTCCAAATGAACATATGCACTTGCCTACGTGGCATAAAGGTATTGACGCCTTCATTCATTTCTTTACCAATTTGAGCTAATAGGTAGGGACGGCAGCGGCTGTCCCTCCGGATTATAGGAATTTTGAATATTATGGAAGATCGAATCATTTCATACGGCGGACAGGCAGTCATCGAAGGTGTGATGATGCGCGGGCAAAAGGCATTTGCCATTGCAATGCGCGCTCCAGACGGCAATATTGTCGTTCACAAAGAAGACCTGGCGTCCGTCTATCGCTCGCGAATCACGAAGATTCCCTTTCTGCGCGGCGTCATTTTGTTGTGGGACGCGCTCGGACTGGGAATGCGCGCATTGACTCTTTCTGCCAACACGCAGACTGGTGAGGAGGAAAAGCTGGAAGGACCGGCTCTCTACATCACCATGGGTTTTTCTTTGCTGGTTGGCATTGGTATTTTCTTTCTATTACCGGCAGGAGTCGGCGGACTAGCGGAGCATTATCTAGGCTGGAGTCCCTGGCTGAATAATTTGCTGGAAGGCATTGTTCGGCTCATTCTGCTCGTTGGTTATATCTGGGCAATTGGTTTCATGCCCGATGTCAAACGCTTATTTGGCTATCATGGCGCCGAGCACAAAACTATCAATGCTTACGAAGCGGGTGCCGAACTGACCCCCGAGAATGTCGCCAAGTATCCGCTTGAGCACGCACGCTGTGGAACAGCCTTCATGCTGACTCTGGTGCTGGTGTCGATCCTGGTCTTTACCGCCCTCGGTCCGCTTTCTCTCTTCTGGAGAC
>JBKPQD010000313.1:0-3404 GCA_046733915.1 Chloroflexota bacterium | reverse complement strand
CAGGGCTTGGGAAAAAGAACTCAAGCAGATCACGGAAGATATCACGAAGATTAAGCCCTTTCAGGGACGTCTCGCAGAGAGCCCGGAAGTGTTGCTCCAAGCCATGGACGAAGCCGATGATCTCGTATCCCGCGTCCAGATCGCATTTATGTATGCAGGCTTCTCCTACGCGGTGGATACCACCAATCAAGAGGCAGCAGGTATGCAAAGCCGCGCCCAGAGTGTGTATGGCGAAGTATTATCGGCGGTATCGTTTTTGCAGCCGGAGATACTGGCGATCGGGAAAGACAAGCTCGAAGAGTGGATGAGCCAGAACGAAAAGCTGGCGGTCTACCGGCAATATTTCGATGATCTCTTTCGCAAGCAGGAGCACGTCCGCTCAGCAGAGGTGGAAGAATTACTTGGACTGGTCAGCGACCCATTGCAGGGTCCATCCACCTCCACGAACATGCTCACAAATGCAGATTTCAAGTTCAAGCCGGTGAAGGTGGGCGTAGGCAAGAGCCTGGATTTGACGCAGGGAACGTATCACAATCTTTTGCATAATCCCGACCGCAAAGCGCGGCGTATCGCCTACGAAAACTACATGGAGCGATACGTGGAGCATAAGAACACACTGGCAACCAATCTCACGCATTCGATCAAAGCCAATGTATTCTATATGCGCGCTCGCAAACATGAATCTTCGCTGGCGGCATCGCTGTTCGACCTCAATATCCCAACAGAAGTTTTCTACAACTTGATCGACACATTCAAAAAGAATTTGCCGGTCTGGCACCGTTACTTTGCGATCCGCCGCAAGGCGCTTGGGCTCAAGAAACTTGCTTATTATGATATGTGGGCGCCCATCACCAAGAAGAAAGTCAAAGTGCCGTTCGATAAGGCCGTGGACTTGATCGGTAAGAGCCTGGCGCCAATGGGCAAGGAATATGTAGATACGCTGCGCAAAGGTGTGCTCAAAGAGCGTTGGGTAGATGTCTATCCAAACCAGGGCAAAGCGGAAGGCGCCTTCTCCTGGGGCTCGCAGGGGACTCATCCCTTCATCAATATGAGCTACACCGACGAAGTGACCAGTATGAGCACGCTGGCCCATGAGCTCGGGCATTCCATGCACTCGTATCTGACCTGGAAGCACCAGCCGTTCATTTACTCCGGCTATTCACTGTTCGTCGCTGAGGTCGCCTCTAATTTTCATCAGGCTATGATGCGCGGTCATCTGCTCAAAACGGTTAAAGACAAGAACTTCCAGATGGCTTTGATCGAAGAAGCCATCGGCGGGAATTTCTTCCGGTACTTCTTCCAGATGCCGACTCTGGCCCGCTTCGAGCTCGAGACTCATCAGCGTATCGAGCGCGGCGAGCCCCTCACAGCCGATTCCATGATCGACTTGATGGCGGATCTCTTCGCCGAGGGCTTTGGCCCGGACTTCGACATGGACCGTGAGCGCGTCGGCATGACCTGGTCCACGTTCGGACATCTCTTCTCGGACTACTACGTCTACGCGTATGCAACCGGGATCTCTGCCGCCCACTCGCTCGCCGGCGGAATCCTGCGCGGTGAAGCGAATGCGGTCGAAAATTATCTGGGTTTTCTGAAATCCGGCTCTTCGGACTATTCACTCAATGTCCTCAAAAAAGCCGGCGTCGATATGACTTCCCCCAAGGCGGTCGAAGATACCTTCGCGGTCATGGAAGGGTATATCGATCGGTTGGAAGAATTATTGTGAAAATAGTGTAGAGGTGGACAGCCAGCTGCCCACCTCTACCAATGCAAATCTAAAATCGGAATTTCTAAATGCCTCAAACACAAATTGCATGTCCCCGCTGCCGGCAAATGATCGCGGCAAATGTTGAGCAGCTCTTTGACGTCACCCAGGATCCGCAAGCCAAGCAGCGCCTGCTCGGCGGCGTATCGAACATGGCGCGCTGTCCGCATTGTGGATACCAGGGTCGCCTCGCCACCCCGATCGTCTATCATGATAATGACAAGGAATTGCTGCTCACCTATTTTCCGCCGGAACTTGGTCTGCCCCTGAATGAACAGGAGAAGGTCCTTGGCCCGTTAATCAAACAGGTCATGGATAAGTTAACGCCGGAAAAACGCAAAGGTTATTTACTGAAACCCATTCCCAATCTTACCTATGAATCGATGATCCAAACGATTCTCAGCAAAGACGGGATTACACCGGAGATGCTCAAGGAGCAGCAGGATCGTGTCTCGGTGATCGAGCGGCTCTTGCAAGCCAGTTCCAACGATGTGCGCAGTGAGATTATCAAACAAAATATCAACCTTTTTGACGAACAGTTCTTCGCGTTGTTCAGCCGTCTGGCGCAGAGCGCCGCACAAAGCGGACAGGAACCTGTCGCTCGCGCCATGGTCGACCTGCAAAAGCAACTGCTTGAGGAGACCGAGTTCGGCCGTGGGCTGAAGGAATCGGTCGGGGAGCTGGAGGCCGCCTCGAAGTCATTGCAAGACCTGGGACAGGGACTGACACGCGAGAAGCTGCTTGACTTAGTGATTAGCGCTCCGAACGATGCGCGCATTCGTGCCTATGTTAGCCTGGCGCGCGGCGGTATGGACTATCAATTCTTTCAAATGCTTACCGAACGGATTGAAAAAGCTGCCGGGGAAGAAAAGACGAAACTCGAATCCATTCGGGACAAGATCCTGGATTTCACCAACGAAGTAGATAAACAAATGGAAGCGCGCTACAAACAAGCGCAAGAATTTGTCGAAACGCTGCTCACCCAAGAAGATGTGGTCCAGGCCGTGCAGGAGAATTTAGATGGTTTTACGCAGGATGCCGTGGACGTCGTCAATCAGATGCTGCGGCAAGCTTCCGAGAAGAATGACTACACACGGATGGGCAAGCTGCAAAAGATGGTCGAAGTATTGCGCCAGGCGTCCACGCCGCCAGAAGTGGAACTGGTTGAACATCTGCTGGATGCTCCTGACGATGCCGCCCTCGAGCAAATGCTCCGTGACAATGAGAGCCTGGTCAATGACCAATTCATGGAAGCCTTGATCGGCCTTGTCGCTCAGGTGGACCAGGCTGCAGAACAGGGCAACCCGGAAGCCAAATCGCTGAGCGAGAAGCTGAGCAAAGTCTATAAGACGGCGCTCAAATTTTCAATGAAGAAGAATATGTAATAAAAAATGGGTTCCAAGTGGAACCCATTTCATTGAGACTCGACCGTTTACTGGATTGGCGTACAACTGACCGTAGCCGGTTCACGTGTGGTGGTGCACGCATAACGTTGTTCGAGCAATATGGCATTGGTGGCAGTGTCACGCACGGTGATTGTCGCCGCATTCCAATAAATGAAATCAATATACCCGATCCAGTTGGAATTGGGACAACCTGCTTCATTCCATGCCACAGCGGTGGGGTCCACTGTTTCCAC
>JBKPQD010000312.1:0-12463 GCA_046733915.1 Chloroflexota bacterium | reverse complement strand
CAAGCCCGAAGATATCCGCTTTAACACGGATACGACTGACTGGGACGGCGATGGTAATGTGACCGAAGGTATAGCTGGCGAAATCCAGACTCTCGCCGATGCCCTCTATACTCAAATCCAGGCCTATGCAACCGATCAGGCCGGTGCCGGTATTGTCTACGATACGAATGCCTATCCATATTTCTTCCTGGATAAGGACGGCGATGGCAAGGCAGATACCGACGATAAGGGTGCTGGTGTGACCTTCAACGGCAATTGGACCCCGGAACTTCTCAAAGCTGCCTTCAACTACCAATATAGCCAGAAGGATCCAGGCGCGTTTGTCCATAATCCGAAGTACGTTATGCAGTTCCTGATCGACTCGATCCAAGATCTCGGTGGCGACGTGAGCAAGTACACACGCCCCGAAACTCCTGCTCCCGCTCAGTAAGTCAGAGTAAGTAGGGTAAATAAAAAAGACGGGCGCTTAGGCGCCCGTCTTTTTTATTCCCGTGAATCGTAGCTCTCTTACACAGTCCACCCTCGTATGATAATAGAATTATGCTTTAATGATACCTTTGCGGATGGCATAACGGACCAATTCTGCACGTGAGTGCAGATTTAGCTTACGCATGATATTCTCGCGGTGACGTGCCACGGTTTTTGGTGAAATGACCAACGCCTTCGCTATCTCATCATTATTCGCGCCTTCCGCTAGATACGTAAGGACTTCCTGTTCGCGGTCTGTGAGTTCCGAGGAGGATGTTCCTTCCGAAGGGCGGCCACCGCTGAGGAAATCGCGAACGAGCAGCTTTGCCAGAGATGGATATAAATATACCTGGCCGGTTGCCGCCGCCCGGATGGCGGTCAGCAGTTCGTCGGGAGCCGCACGTTTCGGTACATATCCGGTCGCCCCTGCCTCCAGCATTTTGAAAAAGTATTCTTCATCTTCGTGAATAGTCAGCGCAACAATGGATACATCCGGCATATGTTTCTTGATCTCGCGCGTGGCGTCGATGCCGGAGAGGTCAGGAAGGCCAATATCCATCAGGATTACATTGGGCTTAAGTCGCATTGCCGCGGCGATCGCTTCCTGGGCGGAGGATGCCTCGCCAATAATTTCAACGTCGCGCTCGTTTTCGAGCAACATCCTCAATCCCGAGCGGACCACGGCATGATCATCCACCAGCAGTAGACGTGTGGTCATCTTGTACCTCCTCCATGTGGAAACCACCATATTCGGAAGTGGACGCTGCTCTCAGATGGTGATAGGGAATCATGGCTTCCACTTGCGTTCCATAACCGGGGCGTGACTGAACTGTGACGGTTCCGCCCAAAAGCGCCGCCCGCTCTTCCATGCCTGCGAGACCAAGCGAAGAACGACCCGCGCGTTTTTCCTGCGCCTCACCGCGGTCAAATCCAATTCCGTTGTCAAACACATTGATGCAAACATTGCTCTCATCAAAATACAAATGGATGTTTACATGGGTTGCTTGGGAGTGTTTGATGATGTTGTTCAGGCTTTCTTGAATAATGCGAAACACCGTAATTTTCATTGCATCATCGAGATCACGTTCCTCGCCATGAATATCCACACGAATACGCAAAGGTAGGTGTTCCTGGACCCTTGTGGAATACCAACGAATCGCTGCAGATAAACCTAGATCATCCAAATGCGATGGACGCAGATCGGCCATCAGGCGCTGCAGCTCTTTGAGTGAGTCGGCGGTCAGTGTTTCGAGCTTGTGCAGGGTGCTCACGGCATCCTTGTTGCGAGAGCCAAGCCGTCCTTCGAGACCGCGTAAACCCAGGCCGATCGCAGTTAACGCCTGGCCTGTTTCGTCGTGTAGATCCCGGGCGATGCGCTGGCGCTCCGATTCCTGGGCGGCTACCACGCGGCGAAATAGCTCTATCCGCAGCAGCTCACGTTGCTGCGATTGTTCCAATTGTGCAGCCTGCAACTCGGCAATCTTGCGTTCTGTCTCCACTTGAAAGGCGCGTAGAAAGCGGATGACGAATACTGCCGCGGCTACGGCAGTGGCTGCCCGAAACATCTGGATCGGGAAACCGAAGATTTGCAGGAATTCTTCTTCATTGATGTATTGGGAAAGGAGGAGCGGTGTAGTCTTCGAAAAAATCTGACCGAACAGACCGTACCAGCCAAACGTGATCGCTGCCCACAAGGCATCTTGTCCAAAGCGGTTCAATCCTGAACGGCGAAACGCTCGTTGCTGAGCGATCAGCCCGATCGCGGTCAGAACGGAAGCGGGCATTGCAAGCGTGTAACGTGTCCATACATCGGCCAGATCCCATAGTGTTTGACCGGCATAAACGCCGCCAAAGTTATACAATCCGAAGACCCACACCGCTTGCAGCCCGATGGGAATGAGCAGGATCAACCGTCGCTTTACTTCCGTATCTGCGAGTAGAAAGCTTCCAAACGCAGCCAGGGAAATGTAGGAGAATGCCAAGGTTGCCAGCTGAAGCCCCGACATCATGGCGAGCTCAAGGCTGCTGATTGGATGACCCATCAGCACATACATCTCCAGCCATTCATGTCCGGCATGGACAAGCCCAAAACCTGCAAGCGGAGGCAGTGCCCGGCGCAGTCTTACATCGGATGCTCTGCCACCTTCAATAGCCACAAGCAGACCCATGCTGAAAAAGGCAAGGCCGTATACAAAATAGATGGGGACGATGTAGGGGACGCCGAGGATCACAATGCGCCTGGTTCTTCTGTATGATGTAGATTGCTGTGCGAAAGACCTGCTCTTTTGCAGGTTTATTTCTAGATTCTTAATTTACTCCCGCATGTCCGGCAGAAGCGATCGCCTGTACGGGCGCGTGCACCGCATTCATGACAATATGCCTCTCCCTCGCGGTCGTCTTGCTGCTGCCCCGCGCGACGGCGACGGCGCGACTTTTGCTCGGTGGCTTGCGTGGACCGCCAATAGAAGAAGAGTGCCATACCGATCAGCGCCACTCCAAAACCACCAATCACCCAAGGTAAGTTGTTGACCGATACGCGTCCTTCTGTATTGAGACCAATCGGTTCGGACGGCTGGATATTGGCACTGTTCGCAAGCTTGGTGACGGTATCGGAAGCACGCTCGTACTGGATTTTGAATTCGTTCGCCTGTCCCATTTTTAAACCGTTGGTGGTAATAAACCCAACCAGAGAGAGACCATCCTGGGACGTGGTGGTATTCGTAAATGGCGGGACAGCAGCCACATGGGTGCTATCGGCTGGGATTTGCGTGGTCACCGTAAATTCGTTCACAACGTAATCACCAAACCAGCGGAAGGTAAAGGAGCGCTGGTTCCCGCTGCGAGTTAACGGCTGGTAATATTCGATTCGGTAAGGGACGTAGGAAGTAACCTTCAATTTTACGGTCTGCCAGTTGCCCTGTTCGGTGGGACCCGAAAAGTCCATGTTCACGAGCTGGTTATTTTCCATGTAGGCTACGGCAGTCAGGTTGCCATCTTTGGGGAACCGCACAGTGACCTCTGCCGGTAAGGGAGTGCTCTCATCAACAATAAATTCATGAATCACCAACATGCTGGGCTGGTCATATTCGGACCAAAGCTCGACATGAATGGACTTCAATTTGATTCCGCCCTGTGCTCCTGCTGTTGAGGGGAAGGCCATGACTCCCATCAGCAGGATAAATAGTAGCCACTTGCGCATGAGTGGACCTCCAAAGATATGATCGCTTCCATCAATCTTATCATGCAATGAAATGGGAATAATACAACAAACTGCACCAACATGGTGGAAGAATGTCACCCTCTAGAACCGTCACAAATCCCCGAAAAATGCTTACTTCAGTGCTTTTATCAACTGCCAGCACGCCCAATTCGCCGGCGCGGCGAGTCCGTGTTTCTCGGCTGTTTTTACCACAGCCCCACAGATCGCATCGATCTCCGTGGGTGCACCGCGCAATATATCCTGCAGCATGGACGACTGATTGGCGGCAGTTTGCCGCGCTACATCCTCCGCAGCGGCAACAGGATCCGCGAAGGGGAGATGGATGTTTTCGGCAATTGCAATCTGAGCAGTTTCACGAGCGAGTTGTCCCAGCAGCTCACGGGCGCTGGGACGCTCCAATACTTCACCGTTTTTGACTCGTAATAACGCCGTCAACGGATTGATGGCCGAATTGATGACGAGCTTACCCCAAATTAACGAGGATGCATCGTCCACGATTTGCACGTTGAAATTCGCAGAGGTCAACGCCTTTTCAAGCGGACCGAGAGCCGGATTCCGTTCGATCGAGACTGGGCCCTCGCCTCCGGCTTTGACCCGTCCTGGCCGCAGGAGAGTCGCTCCGGTGGTGGTAACGCCGAGGGCGACGCGCCTCCCGCCCAGGCTTCGAATGAGTATTTCGCGATTGCCCAGTCCATTCTGGAGAGTGACGGCGAGTCCGTCCTCGGCAAGACAGTCTTTTAATTGTTCCGCGGCACGTTCCGTCTGCCAGGCTTTGACAAGAACGAGCGCGTGTTTTGCCCCCATGCAATCACGCGCTTGATTTGTGACTTGCACCCTGATTTGATGTTCTCCTCCCTTGGTATCAATCCATCGAATACCATTTTCACGAATGGCGGTTAATCCCTCTTGCCATGTTCCAAGCATTCTGACCCCACAGCCCGCTTGTGCCAGCCGCGCCGCAAATAGACTGGCTAATGCGCCTGTTCCGACGATTAAAATCGGATCTTCCATATTCTCATTTCTCAACAATACTTACCCGTAAACGTCCGAAACTGTAATGCGTGATCTGACCGTCTGTCACGATCGGTGGATCTTCGAAAGCATAGGTGACCAGATACCGTCCATTCCCAAATATTCTGAGCTGTGTTCCTTCCTGCTGGTTCATCAGGCCATAGCGACGAAGCAGTTCATAGTCGAAGCTTCTTCCCTGGGTCATCACGGCCGGATACCACTTTGTCAGTTTTTTTCCAAATTCCGGCACCCAATCCCACCTTCCACCCCCGAGGTCATAGTCAACCGGAATGATCGTGGAATTGGAGTGACTTTTCCAATCTTTGGCAATAAAGCTTACTGCCTGCATCTTCTCGACCAAGGGAATGTCTGCTTCAGTGAGAATATTGCCGCGGTACTGAAGATGATCGCGAATAATCATCCATCCGCACAAGAGATTCACAATCACAAAAATGCCCGCTAGTAAGTTGCATAGCGCACCCACAATTCTTTCTTCTCTTTGATCTTGTACCATCGTGAATGGTAATAGGAAAATGAATAACAGAAACAGAGGCAGGAACTGTACTACTTGATCGGAGCGCTCATTTCTAAACCAATTTGGCCCGCCCAGCCAGACGGAAAAGATATACGACAAAATGATGAATAACCCGGATAATGTTACGATTCCTTTAATCGTGGAATTTCGATGCGACTCTACATTCCTGGACGATAAGCCCTTGAAAAGAGCAGCAAGAAACAGGGACAAGAATAGGAAACAGGCGAATAGAATCTCTAATCCATAGACCTTATCCGCGAGGTCGAGTAGGAATTGCGTTAGTGGCGCAAGGATTCGCCTGTCAGCTTGCGCAAAGTTCAAAGGAACCACAACCGATGAAGCTGCCTTTTCGTTGTAAGCAAGGATTTGCCCCAGGCTGATACTGCGAAAGTAGGGTAGCCAGGTCTGAAACAAAGAGGAAACTACCAGAAGCAGAATTACCAGGGCTACGCCCCAAACACCACTCCAGTTTGGGCGTCTATAAATCAGGAGACCTATTGTTAGGATTGCCATGGCAAGCGCGTTTACAATCCCTGCCAAATAAATGGATGGAGCGAAAAGCATCAAAAATGCAATGGGAGGCAGATTCCAGAGGGATGCATTTTCCAAGTACCGGACCGCCCAAAAGATGAAAAGAATATTCAGCAAGGTCATCGTGTATTGATTCCAAAACTCCACCGAGGTGGCGCGCAAGGGAATCGAGGAAAGGGCAGGCAGGGTTGCCATCAGGAAATACTGCCATTTTCCACTGTAGGCTTTCCAGCCCAGGAGAAGAATCAGTAGAACTTGGGCAGCCCCCAGAAAAAAGCTAACGGCAAGGAGGTTGGGCAGGACACTCAGCAATTTCCCTAAGAGTGGCATTCCATTGGGATTCGGTATTTTCCTGGAGCTAATTAAACCAACCGGGATATTGTGGATTTCCCTTGTATATCCCAGCCAGAGGTTGGTGGACTGATCCTCCCGCCATTGAGATATTTGCGCCCAATAATATCGATCAACCAGAAAGAAGGAAACAAAGAGAAGGAACCCCCCAATGACAATAAATTTATGTCTCTGTATGGACATTGTGTAAATTTCCGCTTTGGATTTCAGCGGCTGAAAAAAAGATGGCAGCCACTCGATTGTGATCTGCCATCTATTTTACTATTCAATATCGTTCAGTAATATTTCCCACTCTTTATCGTCCATCTGGACGGTGTGCTCCTCGGCTGGGAAACGCTTGGTCTCCACGTCGTCAATGTAATCGCTAAACGCCTTTTGCATTTCCTGGTGGAAATTCGCATACTTCTTGACGAACTTGGGAGTGAAGCGATCGAACAGACCGAGGAGATCGTGCGTGACCAGCACTTGCCCGTCACAACCGACCCCCGCGCCAATGCCAATGGTTGGGATGGATATCTTCCTCGAGATCAATTCCGCCAGCCGCGCAGGTACTGACTCCAGCACCAGGCTAAAGCAGCCGGCTTCTTCGAGAGCGATTGCGTCCTCCACAAGCCGTTTGGCGGCCACTGCCGTTTTGCCCTGCGCACGGAACCCGCCCAGTTGGTTGACGGATTGTGGGGTCAAACCGATATGACCCATAACCGGGACACCGGCACTGGTGATCGAGCGGACCGCCTCGACACGTTCGCGACCGCCTTCGAGCTTGACCGCGTCCATGCCGCCTTGCTGCAGGAAGCGCCCGGCATTGCGAGTTGCTTCCTCCACAGAAACCTGATACGACATAAAGGGCATATCGCCGACCAGGAGCGCGCTCTTTGCTCCGCGCGCAACCGCACGGGAGTGGTGGAGCATCTCGTCCATGGTAACAGGGAGCGTGGTCTCGTATCCCAGAACGACCATGGCGAGCGAATCGCCGACCAGGATGGCATCGATGCCGGCTTTGTCCATCGCCAACGCGGTGGGATAGTCATAGGCCGTTAGCATGCTGATCGGTTCGCCGCGTTCCTTTTTCTGGCGAAATGTAAGAGTAGTAACTTTTTTGCGCGCGGTTGGCGCGCTGGTGGAAATCGGTGCAGGTGTTGACATAGGTATCCTCCAAAAGGTAGGAGCCGTTGATGTTGCGGTCGTCCCCTTGTCGCCGCGACTGTACAGCTTGAAAATATTCCGTCGCGTTCCCACGGATACGCGCGGTGTCTGCATTATTCCATAGAATCTCGTTTTAAGATATGCCAATCTTTATAAATCTTTCGTTGGAATTGCATTCTTTCTCCTCCGAACCGCTCTAGCCTCAAATTTGAAATAACGGTGCGGGAAGCAGTATAATGATTAAGGACTAACTTCGTTATTGTGGAAGACCACAATAATATAAAACAGGAGGCTACGTATGAGAAGAATGTTCGGCTTTCTAATTGGTATCACCGTTGGTGGGTTGGTGGGAAGCTCGATCGCTTTGTTGCTGGCTCCCGATGCCGGCGATAACTTGCGCGGTCAACTGCGCGAGCGTGGACAAAACTTTTTCAGCGATGTCCGTCATGCCGCCGACGAGCGCCGCATTGAGCTCCGCCAGCGCCTTGAAGTGATGCGCGCCCCGCGTGAAGACGAATATTAAATAATCATCCCAGAGATCGTTTGATCAAAAGAGCAGACCGGGAATACTATGTGTATTCCCGGTCTGCTCGCGTAAAGGCTGCCTACTTTATTGTCCCTTGACGTATTTATCGAAGAACTCTACGGAGCGTTGCATCGCCACGCTGAAATTCTGAGAGATATTGTGATTATCTCCCTCATAGGTATATAACTCCACGGGCTGGTCAGCTTGCTGCATTTCCTCATAAAGCATTTCCGAAAACTCCACAGGCACCTCTTCATCGGTGGTGCTGTGATGCAATTGGATCGGCCCTTTCAGGTCGCGTAGGTAACCATTCGAGGAAATGGAATTCCAGAATTGTGGATTGGTTTCGGGGCCGCCGTAAGCCTGCTCCATGGAGTACACCCATGAGCCTCGTGCCGGTGCCGTCTGCCGCCCGCCGACGTTCCAGCGCGTGAAGAGGTCCGGATAGGGAGCAACGACTCCGCCCCAGATCACGCCGGCCTTGATATCACTTGTGACGACCATGGAACGCAACGTAATGTAGCCGCCCATCGAATGTCCCCACATGCCGATACGGTTCGGGTCGGCATCGGCGTAACGCTTCACGGAAGCCACTGCATTGAGTACATCGATCGTGTAATTAGGCTGCGTGTAAACACCGCCCGCAGCACCTTCCGAGCGGTCATGACCCCGATAATCCGACTTGAAGACAATATAGCCGCTGCGAGCGATCTCATCCACATATTGGACGTAACGACTTGTGGTCTTGTAGACATTCGGCGGGATATAGCCATGATTGAAAATCACCACGGGCCAACCCGTCGGCGGCTTCGGGCCGCTGGGAACAGTCATCAGCGCGTAAATTTTCAGCCCATCGGAAAGATAGGAGACGTAGTAGCGGCTGTAGTTTGAGCCCGGATCCAGTGTTGCTTCGATTACGATATCGCTGCCGGGGTAATCGCGCGAGCGCATCAGGTCAATAGACAACGGCTCCGACGTGGATACGTTCCCGGCGGGTGGCAGCACATGCAATACGGTCCCGACCGAGGAGGAGATTGAGGATGAGGAGATCGATTGGGAGATGGGAGGGGCGCTGATGATAGAGCCGGGCCGGTTGGGAAGAGAGGCGGGATCACTGGTTTCACACGATTTAGGCACTAACAAGGCGATTAATAGGAACCAGGAATAAAAAGTTTTTTTCATCGTCATATTCTCGTAGGTTGTTAAGGGAAGCGATTGAACTCAATCGCAGCTTTTGATTATAGCACATATGTTCTAATAAAGTTGTAGCTGTAGAAGCGCTGATAAAAATCTTACGAGTTTTTGTTTATTGTGGAATCAAGCCAGAGCTCAGTTTGAAGTGCCGAGCATGTTTATGATGAACATTCATTCCATTCATCAAAGGAAAGATTTTCAAGGTGTTTACCGGTAAATTGGTGCCCTCAAAGTAACCTTGCAACCTTTTCATAGAACTCTTCAGCGCGCTTCATATTCGCGTGATACTCGGCGCGGGTGGATATGATTCCACGGTTCAGGCTTGTCGCTTTGACACGCAACTCTTTGTCTTCTATCGCCGCGCAAATGGCATTGGCGATCGAATGAGCATCATTTGCGTTGAATAGCAACCCATTTTTATTGGGCGTGATCCATTCTCGAATGGACTCGAGATCTCCGGCGACGGGGAAGCATCCGCAGGCGATGCCCTCGAGCAGGCTGTTCGGTGTCCCGTCATGGATGCTGGGCGATGCGACGATCTGCGCGCGGCGGAAAACATCAGCCATGTCTGCATGAGATAGGGGAGGTAATAATTCGACCGCATGACCAATCTTTAATTCTCGCGCCCACTGTTCTGCCTGTGGCTCACCCGCCATCAGTGCAAAGATAAAATTTGCTGTGGGATGTTTTGCCAGCACAAGCGGAATAGCTTCGAAGAACACGTCGTTGCGCACGTAAGGACGGAAGCCACGCGGGTTGATAATGACAGGCCGGTCTACCGGTTTTTCCGGCGGATAAAACACGTCCGTTCGAACCCCGCCGTTGCCCGGAGTCACGAGGCTTAACTTATCCTTAGCAAATCCCCATCTGTGCGCCAGGCGCACGTCGCGCTGACAATCGGCATGTAAGGCGTCCACGACTTTCATTGTCCATTGCGTGTAATGCTCCATCAGGCGTGTTGAGGGTGCGTGCAAGGTAAAGTCATTGCCCCAGGTGGAGACGATCAGCGGCACTCCGGTATAGGCGTCCGCAGCCAGCATTCCCTCATAGGGAATCCGCATGGCGTGGACGACGTCGGGTTGAACGCGTTCGATAAATCCGCGCAGTCTGTCGGCGGCGCGGCGAATGGTAAAGGGTCCAAACCACTGTCGGATAGCGGTACGCAGGCCCACGGTCCGGGCGGAGGCGGTGCCGGGACTTTGAGTCACTTTTTTGAGGGAGCTAAATGCCACCGGCGTGATTTCCAACTCTTGTACAGGGAAATCCAGGGCACAGGCAAACGTGGAAGCAAGATATACCTCATCCCCGTGTTCCACGAAATGACGAATCCAGTTTTGAGCGATGGGGGAGCGGCCGTCAGCAACATAGAGAATTTTCATACGCCGTTGAATTATATTCCAAGGGTTCATCCTTCCGCCGAAGAGACGCCGCCTTGGTTGCCGGCGCGGCGAGGATATCAGCGACGCTTCGATCTCGCAATCACCCCACCTTGGGGCGACACACGTACGGTGGATACCACATTGCCCGATGATGTGAGACGCGGTATATTTACGAGTACCGCATACGTACTTGAGCCGGGAACTTGATTTTGAACAGACGAACGTTAGAAATTCTTCAAAAATTAGGGAAAGTCGCGGTAACCAGATGAACAAGGGACGTATCTTGATCGTGGAAGATAACATGGATAATTATGAATTGGTGCGCTTCATCTTGGAGCGTGCGGGATACGATGTCTTCCTGGCGGTCAACGGACGGGATGGGGTGGATGCGGCTCGCTTTCAAAAACCAGACCTGATCTTAATGGATTTGGGGATGCCCGAAATGGACGGCTGGCTTGCCGCACAAAAACTAAAAGCTGACAGCACAACGAAGTTGATTCCGCTGTACGCATTGACAGCTCATACCCTGCCGAATGAACGCAAACGCGCCATTCAGGCAGGTTGTGATGGGTATGTTTCAAAACCCATCCACGTGGACGGCTTCCTGGCGCTGATTGAGAGCGCCCTGGTGGGCAAAAAAGCCAGAAAACCGGCGCCGACGACCGGTCCACTAAATCTTTAGTACAAACTCTTTCAAAATTCACTGTACCCTGTGACCAAATTATTCGTCCTGTTGGGGATGAATACATACTATAGAGAGGTTAAAAAAATGAAACAAATTTGTGTGATTGGCGTCGGATACGTGGGTTTAGTGACCGCCGCCTGCTTTGCTGACCTGGGCAATCGCGTGGTTGCCCTGGACGTGGACGACAAACGCGTGGAAAATCTCAAGAAAGGCATTATGCCCATTTATGAACCCGGGCTCGAGGAACTGGTCAAGCGCAATGTCAAGGCGGGTCGCCTGTCCTTCACGACATCCTATGCCGATGCGCTCGAGGGTGCCGAATTTGCCTTTATTGCGGTTGGCACGCCGTCCGGTGTCGATGGTAATGCGGACTTGAAGTATGTGGAGTCTGCCGCCCGCTCGATCGCCAAGAATATGACGGCTCCGTTGATCATCATCAACAAGTCCACCGTTCCAATCGGAACCGGGGACTGGGTCGCCGATATCGTGAAGAGTGCCCAGCCTCAGCCGATCGACTTCGCTGTGGTGTCTTGCCCGGAATTCCTGCGTGAAGGCTCCGCCATCGGAGACTTTATGAGTCCGCACCGCAACGTGATCGGCTCTCTCGACCGGGACGCGGCAAATAAGGTTGCGCAGTTGCATCTGCCACTCCGCTCGCCCATTGTCATTACCGACTTGCGCACAGCCGAGATGATCAAATATGCCAGCAATGCTTTTCTTGCCACCAAGATCTCCTTCATCAACGAACTGGCGGACCTGTGTGAAATCGTCGGCGCGGATGTGAAGGAAGTAGCGGCGGGTATGGGCTACGACGCGCGCATCGGTCGTCACTTTTTGGATGCAGGCTTGGGCTGGGGCGGATCGTGCTTCCCGAAGGATGTACAGGCCCTGGCATACATGGCAAAAGAGCGTGGACTGAACCCTCGCATTTTGAATGACGTTATGGACATCAACTATGATCGTCGCAGAGCGGTTGCCACGCAGGTTGGGAAGATGCTGGATGGCAGTGTCCAAGGCAAGCTGATCGGCTTGTTGGGACTTGCCTTCAAACCGAACACCGATGACATGCGGGATGCGCCCTCGATAGACATTGCCGCGGCGCTGATCGAAGCAGGTGCACACGTCCGTGCTTATGATCCTGTGGCGCGACAGACTGCCGCTCCTTTGGTGCCAAACGTGGAAATCTGTGACAATGTATATGAGATGGCAGATGGGTGCGATGCCCTGGTCGTAGTGACGGAATGGAATGAATTCAAGCAACTCGACCTGGAAAAGCTGAAAAGTCTGCTCAAGTCGCCTGTGATCTACGATGGTCGCAACATTTACGATCCGGCGCTGATGCGTGATATGGGTTTCATATATCAAGCAATTGGTCGTGGCAATCACAAAAAATAGATTTTGTTGATATGATAGGAGT
>JBKPQD010000311.1:0-6294 GCA_046733915.1 Chloroflexota bacterium | reverse complement strand
GTCGTGGACCTTTCACTTTCCTCCAACGATCACAACAACATGGACGGCTTGCGCGTCCTGGACAGCGTCCGCCGGCTCGACCCGAACTGCCGCGCGATTCTTCTAACCGGATTTGCGACCGTAGAGCTTGCCGTAACCGCGCTGACCGATTACGGCGCGTTTACGTTTTTGCGCAAGGAAAGTTTTCATCGTAGCCAGTTTCGCGAGATTGTCTCTCGAATTTTGACCAGCGCACCCGCCTCGACAACGACTCCAACTGCCATTGCTGTGCCCCCGAGCAAGGGACTGCATATCCCTACAAAACCAGCCCATGAAAGAGCACTCGTGGTGGATGATGACGCAGGCTGGCGAAGCATTCTTGAAGAACTATTGGGGGATGCCGGTTTTCAGGTACGAAGTTGTGCAAGTTTTGGCGACGCGCTGGGTTGTCTACGCCGGGAAAAGTTTTCCCTGGCTGTAATCGATCTGTCTTTGCACGGAATGATTGCGAGCTCTATAAATCCCGGCGATTCAAATTTGGAAGGCTACCAGCTGCTCGACGCCATGCGGGAAAGTGTTATCCCTGCGATCGTCGTTAGCGGTATGACAGAAATCGAAGAGATCGAGCGGGCCTATTCTGAATTTGGCGTCTCCGCATTCATAGAAAAACGCGCCTTTGATCGCTCAGTTTTTCGACGCGTGATCGAAGAAACAAAACAAAGCCTTCGATCCCAAAGGGAACTCAGCGCCCTGACAGAACGCGAACGAGAAGTGCTGGACTTGCTGTCTCAAGGTCTGACCAACAAGGAAATCGCCGAGAAGCTCGTCATCACAACCAATACCGTCAAGCGACATTTAAAAGCGATCTTCGAAAAATTAAATGTACACACTCGTTCAGCGGCAACCGCCAAGATTGCGGGGGGATCCGGTTAGCGACGGAGCATTTCCTGCGCATCCACTGGCAGTGCCTCTATGCCGTTCAATATGTCCCAGGTCTCGATATGGGTTAGAGATTCACCGGGAGATAATTTTGTAAGGGAACCAAGACTTTCCAGTTCCACGAATTGGTCGTTGCAATACATCTCGACATTGCAGTTGTTGTCAGGATAAGCGGGACCCTTCTGGACTATAAACGACTTGCGAAAGAGCACACCGTCCAGCCAATAAGCCATCCAGCCATGGGAATTAAACGTACCGATTTTAAAGGGCGGCAGGAGCGGCTCTGCCTGGAACAGAATGAATCGGTCGTCCAGTTTGAGACGCGGGTCATCGATGCGCGTATAAGGCCACAGCGAAAATTGACGATTGTGCAGCAAGCCAGCCGCGTCTGCGTTCCCCGCGGGCATCGGCAAGATGACAGTACCACCCAGCCGAAATTGCGTAACTCCCCAAGCGGCCAGTTCTACGGGCCAGAGTCCATCGTTGACAAGAACATGAGTCAATCTAATCGATGGTTGGTCCTTGGCGAGCTGGATTTGAATCTGTTTACGAATCCCACTGCCCTGCTCTGTTTGTGTGTCGAGCAGGACCCCATCTGGAAGGTCAGTAACTTGGACCTGGCTATCGGGGATATAGGTGCGCGGCATTGCTTCCGGCGCATGCCAAAGCCGGTGGCCGCCATGGAAATAAAATTTGCCATAGGGAGTGACCACTGAAACCGAGTCGGGCAGCTCCACCAACAGGTTGGATTTTCCGGTAGGCACCAATCCTGAGATCCGCAGCGCGTCCGTCAAGTATTCGACCTGCACGAAATCGTTTTTTAAAAATCCTTTTGCCATGTTCGCCTTTCTTCACTTGCAAAGTGCCTCTTGCTGTCGTCAACAAGAGGCACCTTAAAGTTCAGCCCGCTAAGTTTTATAAACTTCGATTCAGATGATAATACACATCATTCCAGCGCAATTTTTCCTTGAACTCGGCTACACGCGTATTCTCGTCGATCAGCAGAAATTCCACGCCGGCCATCTCGGCAAAGTCACGCAGATGTTCTGCAGTAACCGCAAAACTGAAACTCGTATGATGCGCACCCCCCGCATAGATCCACGCTGCGGCAGCCGTTTTGAGGTTCGGACGCGGCAGCCATAGAGCCCGCGCCACCGGGAGATTGGGAAGCGGCTCATCGGTCGGGACCACATCCACCACATTGGCGACAACACGGAAGCGCTCTCCCATATCCATGATCGAGGCGCCGATCGCCGGACCGGTGTTGGCATCGAAGATCAAGCGGACGGGGTCCGCTTTGCCTCCAATCGAAAGCGGAAGGATGGCAAGCTTCGGTTTGCTCGAGGCGATCGATTCGCAGATCTCAAGCATGTGTGCGCCCAGAACCTTGTCCCCGTCGGCGCTGAAGTGATAGGTGTAATCTTCCATGAAACTGACGCCGCCTTTTAATCCTTCACTCATCACCTTCATTGCGCGCACCAGAGCCGACGTCTTCCAATCCCCTTCGGCGCCAAAGCCATAGCCATCGCGCATCAGACGTTGCACCGCCAGACCGGGAAGCTGTGCCAATCCATGCAGGTCCTCGAACGTAGTTGTAAAGGCTTTGAAGTTACCGGCGCTGAGGAAATTCCGCATGCCCACTTCGATGCGCGCACCGTCCAGGAGCGAAGCGTGCTTTTCACCGCCCGGCTGCAGGGCCGGAACGACATCATACTCATCCAGATACACTTGCATCATTTTGTTGACTTCGTCGTCGCTGGCACTGTTCACAGCCTTGACCAGGTCGCCAATCCCGTAACCATAGACATCATAACCAAGCCGTATTTGTGCTGCGACTTTGTCCCCTTCGGTGACCGCCACGTCGCGCATATTGTCTCCAAAGCGCGCGATTTTTGCACCTTGCCAGTCCGCCCATGCACATGCGGCGCGAACCCAGGTGCCAATTTCACATTGGACATCCTCATTACTCCAATGACCGACCACGACTTTGCGATTTAGCCGCAGACGGCTGCCGATAAAGCCGAATTCGCGATCGCCATGTGCAGCCTGGTTGAGGTTCATGAAATCCATGTCGATACTCGACCAGGGAATTTCGCGGTTGTATTGTGTGTGCAAGTGCAGGAAGGGTTTTTTCAACAACGTCAGACCCGCTATCCACATTTTTGCCGGGGAGAACGTATGCATCCAGGTGATTAAGCCAATGCAATTTTTACTGGAGTTCGCTTCCAGACATAACTCCCGGATCGCTTCCGGTGTGGTGAGCACAGGTTTGAAAACGATTTTCACCGGTACGTGTGCCGATGCTCCCAATGCACCGGCGATCTCACGCGAATGCTCGGCGACAGTCTCCAAGGTTTTCGGTCCATACAGATGCTGACTCCCCGTCACAAACCAAACTTCATATTGTTTCAAATCGATCATGATGACTCCTTATGTTCGAACGATCTCCTGACCCCTTCCCGAAGTGCAAGGCAATATCCTGCAGGACAAGGCGTTAGGCAACCTATTGTCCGTATACATTCAAATATCGGTCATGCAGCTTATCGACATCTTCCTGGGGAATCACATCAGGTGTACCAATTTGCATGGCAAGCCATACCGTCTTGGCATTATCTTCCGTCATTACTGCGGCTTTGACCGCGGACTTGGCGTTTTTGCCAATCGTGAACACGCCATGATTCTTGAGAAGGACGGCGGGAGATTTGCCAATGCTTTCTACGACAACTTTGCCAATCGCATCGTCACCGATCAATGCAAATCCTCCGCAAGGGATGGGTCCACCGAATTCATCCGCAATGGCCGTCAACACCACCGGGATCGGTTTATTGACCGCCGCAAATGCCGTGGCATATACCGAATGAGTATGCACGACACCGTTCACATCGGGGCGGTGTTTATAGATATACAAATGGCTGTGCACATCTGAGGAAGGCTTGTATTCCCCTTCGACAACCTTGCCGTTCAGATCCATTACCACCATATGTTGGGTTCGCATGTCCTCATAAGGGATACCACTGGCCTTGATCACGACCAGGCCGCTTTTCGGGTCACGCGCGCTGACGTTGCCACCCGTCCACACCACCAGGTTGTTTTTTGGCAGTTCACGATGCAATTCAAGCAGTTCTACCTTAAGTTTTTGCAGCATATCTGTTTCCGGCCGTCCAATCTTTGAAATTTGGAATTCGCTCTTCCTTCCACGAAACGTGAATATCGAATGGATTGCTCACTCATTTCTCGCGTCCTCTATGTCAGTCCAGCTATCGCGGCTCGTTCGATGACCAGTCCCTTTTTATAACGCTCCATGAATGCCATAAAGCCATCGACATCAATTGGATCGGGAGCGAGTGTCGTGCCATTTTCCCCCGCAAAGACCTTCTGAGCAAGATAGGCTTCCAGGGACTCATTGTTTGCTTTATGGAGCATATAGGATGCAAGCAGTGCAATTCCCCATGCGCCGCCTTCACCTGCCGTTTCCATCACGGCTACCGGGACATTCATCGCCGCTGCCATGATCTTTTGTCCCACTTCCTTCGTCTTGAAGAAACCGCCATGGCCGAGGATTTTATCGATCTTCACTTTCTCTTGTTCAAAGAGAATCTCCATTCCGATCTTCAACGCGCCGAGCGCTGAGAATAAATGCACGCGCATGAAGTTTGAGAGTGTGAAGCGGCTTTCGGGTGTACGAACAAAGAGGGGACGTCCCTCCTCAAGATGGGTGATGTGCTCGCCGGAAACATAATTAAAAGCAAGCAGCCCACCGGCATCCGCATCACAACTGAGGCCGCGTCTGTACAATTTTTCATATAGCTCGGGTTCACTGATCTCCACACCGAGCACACGCGTGAATTCCTGAAATAGATCAACCCAGGCATTCAGGTCGGAGGTGCAGTTGTTGCTATGTACCATCGCGACCGGTTTGCCGGTTGGCGTCGTTACCATGTCAATTTCCGGGTACAACCTCGATAGAGCCTTTTCCAAAACAATCATGGCAAAGACCGATGTTCCTGCGGATACATTGCCGGTTCGCTCGGCAACGCTGTTGGTGGCGACCATACCCGTGCCGGCGTCGCCCTCGGGCGGACAAAGCGGGATACCCGCTTGTAACTGCCCTGTAGGATCGAGCAATCGTGCACCTTCTTCCGTGAGAAGGCCTGCAGTATCCCCTGCAACGAGAACTTTCGGCAGAATATCCTCGAGCCTCCACAAGATGTTTTCCGCTTGGAGGCTTTCGTTGAACAGCCCGACCCCGCGCAAGTCGTAATGATTGGTTTTGCTATCGATGGGGAACATACCCGAAGCTTCGCCGACACCCAAGACCTTTTGCCCGGTGAGTTTCCAATGAACGTAGCCCGCCAGTGTGGTCAGATGGCTGATGTTCTTGAGATGGGGTTCCTTATTCAAGATCGCCTGATAGAGGTGCGCGATGCTCCAGCGTTGGGGAATGTTGAACTCCAACAGGTCGGTGAGTTTTTCCGATGCCTGCCCGGTGATCGTATTTCGCCAGGTACGAAACGGGACCAGTAAATTTCCATCCTGATCGAATGCCATATAGCCGTGCATCATGGCGCTGAAGCCAATCGCCCCTATGGTTCTAAGCGGGGTATTGTATTTCTCCAGAACCTCATTACAGAGCCTGCGATAGCTTTCTTGCAAGCCTGTCCAAATATCTTCCAGGCTATAAGTCCAGATGCCGTTTTCGTAGCGGTTCTCCCATTCATGGCTTCCCGATGCGATTGGGGCATGATCCTCGCCGATCAGGACTGCTTTGATGCGAGTCGAGCCGAGTTCCACGCCAAGCACGGTCTTCCCATCCTCAATTGCGTTTTGGATTTCGTTTCGATCCATATTCATCTCCCATGATCAGCCTGGATACCAAATCTTGCGGGCGTCGTCATCCGCACGCACATAATCGAACGCCGAATCGATCATCTTTTTCAAATCGTATTGAGGCCGCCAATCCAACAGGAATTTTGCCTTTGTATTATCCAACCATGTGGAATGATACGGAGTCGTGACCTCCACAATGGGAAGCCCGCGGGTTTCCTGCAGATACTTGCCCATCTCACTATAGTCGATCGGCTCGTCCATGCAGATGTTGAACAATTGCTTACAAGCCCTGGGGTGATCAATGACTTGCAGCAGTGCACTGACCAAATCTTCCACGTGGACAAAGTTCCGTTTGACGGGAGTCCCGTCGGGGCCGAGCATGACTGGGACGGCTTGCTGGCGCATATATTCCTCTGCCTGCTGCTCTCCCACTAAGTCACGCCAGCGCGGCCCGCCGAATACATCCTCTCCGAAGGAAAGCTGGTACTTGAAATCATCCTTCTCCATGATCCAGGGCGCGCGCAAGCAGCAGCCATTGAGATCATATTG
>JBKPQD010000310.1:0-5916 GCA_046733915.1 Chloroflexota bacterium | reverse complement strand
CGTTTGCTGGTGGATGGACACGACATCCGTACATTTGATCTGGCACAGTACCGCCGTCAGTTAGGGATCGTGTCGCAAATCCCGTTCTTGTTCTCGGGAACCGTGGCAGATAACATCCGCTATGCCGCGCCCAGTGTGAGCGATGAGGAGATCATCGGCATGGCGCGCAAGATCGGGGATGGTGAGTGGCTGGAAACGCTTCCGAACGGGATGCAAAGTGAGGTGGGCGAACGGGGCGGCCGCCTGTCGATGGGCCAGCGCCAGCTCGTGGCACTGATGCGCGTCCTGATGCAGAAGCCCGCCATTTTCATCCTGGACGAAGCGACCGCCAGCATTGACCCGTTCACCGAGTGGCAGATCCAGCAAGCTCTCAATCTCATCCTGAAAAATTCGACCAGTATTCTGATCGCCCATCGTCTCTCCACTGTAAAAGCCGCCGACCGCATTGTCGTGATGGATAAGGGCAGAATTATCGAAGAGGGCAATCACAACTCCCTGCTTGAAAACAACGGACATTACGCTACTCTATACAATACCTATTTCCGACATCAAAGTTTGGCTTATGTGGAACAGGCAAAAGAGCTAATCGGGGACGATTGAGCCGGCAGACGAACATCACGGAGCACGGTTCGACCGCGATCGCGGCACACGAAGGTTGCTATTCAATTGCAGCGAGGGTGTATGAAAATCGGTATATTCATCGTTTATATAAATTAGATGGACGAATCGGAAAGGAGGCACTGTGAATGCGCGTATGCAAGCACATTCCTGGATTTACCGGACGACGATTGCACTAGGCTGTATCCTGGCGGGCAGCGTTGCTGGCATGATCGTGTTGATGTTCCTGCACCGACCCCTGCCTGATCTCCTCGCTGGTATTGGACTGGTGGCGATCGGTGGTCTGTCTCGACTGTGGATATCACCATTAAATCAAAGATTGTTTGAGTGAGTCGAATGCTCCTGAACCCCCTGACGGTAATCCGTCAGGGGTCTTTTTTTGGATGCATAAAAATCTTTGATTTTCCGTTTATAGAAATGAGACGAATAATCGTCAGCAAGCAACTGGGATATCGCATTGCTTACAAATTCAAACGAAGAAGCCCGGATTTTGCTGTCATAAATGCCGCGTGCTGTAGGGGTCGAGGGCATCGCGTAAGCCATCACCGACAAAGTTAATACCAAGCACCGTCAACAAGATCAACGTTCCCGGGAAGAACCAAAGCCAGGGCGCCGTGTCGAGATATTGATAGGCGCCATCGAGCATGTTCCCCCAGGTGGCGGTCGCTCCCTGCACACCCAGACCGAGGAAACTGACGTAGGCTTCAGAAAGGATCGCATTCGCCACGCCCAACGTCGCGCTGACGATCAGAGGCGCAATGGTGTTTGGCAGGAGATGGGTGAAGATGATTCGCTGGTCGGAGGCTCCCAACGCCCGCGCCGCGGAGATGTAATCGCGCTCGCGCAACGAAAGGACATTGGCACGCACAATGCGCGCCAGGTACATCCACGACGTAGCGCCGATCACGATGATGATGACGATCACGCTTCCGGTCAGTTCACGCCCAAAGATGTTTACCGAAGGAAGATCGTTACCAAAGAAACGGGCGCCAATGATTAAGAGGAACAGGCTCGGAATGTTGAGCATCGCCTCGGTAAAACGCATCAAGAGGTTGTCAATCCATCCGCCATAATAGGCTGCTACCGCTCCCACTAAGGCGCCCAGAAGCACCTCCATCAGGGCAGCCGAGATGCCAATCAACATGGAAATCTGGCCTCCATACACGGTGCGGGCGAAGATATCGCGACCGATGATGTCGGTACCAAAAATGTGATCGGCAGAAGGCGGATTCAGCTTCAGGTGCGTGTCATTGCAGTTCGCCCAGGCTTCGCCGTGTAGATCCTGTTTGATGGGAGTGCAATAGCCCCGTGCCGTAAACCCGGCAAACGTGATGTAAAGCACCAACAGGACGAGCAGCGCCAACCCGAACATTGCCATGCGATGCCGCCGAAAGCGACGAATGCCCAGCACCAGCGGGGAGAGAGGCGCCGAGGATTTGGCCGTGGTCTTTTTAGAAAGGGTGTCGGGGCTAATGGTTGTCATAAAGGTTATTATTCCAACCGGATGCGCGGGTCAACAAAGGAATACACCACATCCGTGATGATCTGGAAGATGACCACGGCAACTGAGATCAGCATCAGGATGCCCATCAGCATCGGAAAATCTGCACGTTCCGTATGGTCGATGAACAGCCGTCCCATGCCGGGCCACGCGAAGATTCGTTCTGTGACCACTGCGCCTGCCAACAGGAAGGGAATGTCAAGTCCGACCAACGTGATAAATGGCAGCGCGGCATTCGGCAGGGCATGTCGCAGCACTACATAAAATGCCGTCACCCCTTTGGCGCGTGCCGTACGAATGTAATCCTGGCTGAGCACTTCCAGCACGCTGGAGCGCACGAAGCGGCTGTAGCCAGCGATGCTGATTACCGCCAGGGTCGTCACCGGCAGGACCATGTGCTTGAGCAGCTCCCCGGGTGTTTTCCCCACCTGCGGATCGAACATGCCGACCGTGGGCAGATATGGCAGACCCCACTTGCGAAAATTCACTGCAAAAATATACATCAGCATCAACGCCAGCCAAAAGACCGGCATGGAAAAGCCAATGAAGGAAAGACCTGTCAAAACATTATCAATCAGGGAATAAGGGCGTAACGCAGAATACAAGCCAATGATCAGGGAAAGGATAATAATAACGATTTCAGCCGTGATCATCAACATCAGCGTATTAGGCAGGCGCTGACCGATCATTTCCAGCACCGGGCGGCGCGTAACAAGCGAGTTCCCCCAGTCGCCGCGCAAAATGCCATGCCGTTTGCCAGACGTTTCGGGAACTCCGTCACCGTCCATATCAATTTGCTGCCAGTCATTTCCCACCAGCCAGGTCAGATATTGCATGTACATCGGCTGGTCCAATCCCAGCTGGCGGCGCAGGCGTTCCTTATCCTCGGGGCGGGGAGGCGTACGCGCGCCCAGGGTGGCGATCGGATCGCCAAAGGACTGCATCAACACAAACAGGATAACACTGATAATCAATAATTGTGGGATTGCCTGTCCGAGGCGACGGAGGATATACGTGGTCATAAGCGTAAAGAGTTGCCCTGCCGGATCCCTGCAGACCCGACAGGGCAGATGACTTACTTGATTATTGACTCACTTCCCATTCGGTCACATTCCAGAATGGGTACACACCGGAAAGCTGAACATTCTTGACACGGCTGTTGACCGACCACAGATCCGGATCCTTCCACATACCGATGTAGAGGACTTCGTCATACATCTTCTGCTGGATCTGCTTGTAGAGGTCGATGCGCTTATTTGGATCCAGGGTAGTTGCCTGGGTTTGCAGCAACGTATCCATTTCAGGGTCGCAGTATCCCTGCCAGTTGGCACCATCGGGATTATCGGCGCTGGAGACCTGCTCGCACAACCAGTTGCTCGACGCCTCCGGATCAGGAAAGCCGTTCGAGACACTGGAGTACTCGGCAATATCGTATAAACCCTGCGCCTGCGGTCCATCGTCGTTGTATCCATTCCAGAAAACATCGCTGGAGTAGTTGACCAGATCCGCGCCGATGCCGACCTGACTCCACTGCTGTTGCACGACCGCCTGAACGTTCTTGCGAAGTTCGCGGTCATTGGTGATGTAGCGCAGCTTCAGGTCTACTTTTTTGCCGTCGATCATCTTATCGCGAATGCCATCGCCATCCGAATCTGTCCAGCCGGCGGTATCTAATAGCTGTTTCGCCTGCTCGGGATCATACGGATACGGCTGAATATCGGTATTGCCATACGGCGGGTTGTTATCCCAGAAGTTGGCGTTGACCGGGTTGACACTTTCCACCAACAGATCCTTCACAATCGAGAAGCGGTCGGTGGCGAGCGCAAGCGCCTTGCGGACGTTGACATCCAGCATGGCGGGGTGCGCCGTCTTGGGATTGACATTCAAGAACCAGCCTTCATCATACCCAGAAGCCACTGCTACGACTTTCACTGTGCCGCCCGCTTCGAGTTTTTCGATCTGGTCTGAAGACAGGAACACGCCTATATCCGTATCGCCGGCAATGATCGCAGCTTCCTGCGCAGCATCATCCGGAACGATGCGGATGAAAACCTGCTCGATCTTCGGCGGATCGATCCAGTTAGGGTTAGCGGTAAAGGAGATGTGACTGCCGGTTTCCCATTCGCTGAACACAAAGGGACCCACGCCCACCGTAGGATTGCGGTTCCAGTCGGCATTATCAATTGTACCGTCGCTATCAAAGACTGGCTGCAGCACGTGTTTGGGCAGAACGAAATAGAACAGGGTTGTAAGCCAGGCAGCAAACGGTTCTTTCAAGTTCACCACAACCGTTTGCGGGTCCGGTGCTTGTACGCTGTCAACATAATCTTCATAGGGATAGCGGGATTGCGGGGTGTTCTTATCCGACATGATCATGTCGTAGGTGAACACAAAGTCATCGGCGGTGAGCGGTTCACCATCGCTCCAGGTGATGTCATCGCGCAGCTTGATGGTAACCGTCTTGCCGTCCGCGCTCAAACCGCCATTCTCTGTGGTTGGAATTTCCGCGGCAAGCACGGGAACCGGCTTGGCATCCATGTCGAAATTCCAGACCGGTTTCAGCCAGAACTCGCGCAGGATTCCTGAGAAGTACATTTGGGTATACAAGGGGTTAAGGTTATCAGGCTCCTGCACGAACGTAATCGTGACCGTGCCACTCGGGGTCACGGCTGCTTCGGTAGGCGCTTCGGTCGCAGCTTGCGTAGGTGCCTCAGTAGCTGCCGGCGCTTCAGTCGCGGCGGGAGCTTCCGTGGCGGCCGGTGCCTCGGTCGCTGTTGGGGCTGCTCCACCGCATGCCGCCAGGATCATACTTGCCAGAACCAGAAGCGACATCAAGAGATACAGGTTGCGTTTCATATTTCTCCTCCAAGGCAATAAAATAGAATCGTATTCTGGGCGTGACTCACAATTGGTATTTGGCTGCCTCCTTTCCTGTTGCATGGAAATTCAAGTTCTTTGAAGGTTACGGATGCTCGTGTTCATCCGCCAAACCACTTGGGTAGGGGTACACCGGTTGTCCTGACCCGTCGACGCTTGCCGGGCAGATGATGAGCATCGTCAAAGAAATTCTCTGCAAGTATACACGAGTGAATTCCTCGCCATTGAGATGTTTCGTATCCTCTCACGGTCTCACGGGAACGGAAAGAGCTTACGGAGGCAAAAAGTACAATCCAAAAGTACTGAGCACCACTATATCAGAAAATGGAACAATTATCGAGCATGGTAAGATTCGTCTGGATGACCGGCTCCTAGAGGAAGGAACACGACGATAGAAGAACCTTATGCGCTCCCCTGGTCACGTTATTGGTAATGCCTATAGATAACATAGGAGACGAGCAGTCTAAGGATAAAAAATGAAGAATTTGTCCGGATCCAACACGATCAAATCGTCCGAGATTACCCCATATTCGCAGTATCTTTCGCGGCGTGAGTTTCTAAAAGCTGCAGGTATCCTCACAGGCTCGGCTGTTCTGGCCGCCTGCACACCTAAATCGGAGGGCAATGCCGGGGCTGAGAAAAAGGATGAGCTTGGCGATCCGTTGACAGCGCTCGACGATATAACCCATTACAACAACTACTTTGAATTTAGCGAGAGAAAAACGTCTGTTGCGGTACTGGCGGAAAATTTCCATCCCAAGCCATGGAGTGTACAAGTCTATGGACTTGTGAAAAATCCCAAAACATATGCCATTGAGGATTTACTTTCCAAATTCACCCAGGAAGAACGCATCTATCGCCTGCGCTGTATTGAGGGCTGGAGCGTGGTGGTTCCGTGGACAGGTTTCACGCTTTCAAGC
>JBKPQD010000309.1:0-10360 GCA_046733915.1 Chloroflexota bacterium | reverse complement strand
CGAGACCGGCGTGGGACCCGCCATCGCGTCCGGCAGCCAGATGTAGAGCGGAATCTGTGCCGACTTGCCGGCCACGCCGACCAGCATAAATAGCGTAATCGCAACAATCAGTCCTTGCGGAGCCGTCTGGGCGGCTTGAAATACTTGATCAAATTGGAAACTGTTACCCAACCCCCAGAACATCAAAAAGCCCGCGATCAGAAATCCAAAGTCGCCGACCCGGTTGACGACGAAGGCTTTCTTCGCCGCATTCGAGTTTGCCCACGAGGACCGCCCCAGAGTATCCAGTTCAAACCAAAAGCCGATCAGCAGGAAGGAGCAGAGTCCCACCCCCTCCCAGCCGACGAAGAGCATCAAATAGGAATCGCCCGAGACCAGGATCATCATCATGGCGATGAAGAGGTTCAGGTAGACGAAGAAGCGGCTGAAGCGTCCTTCCTGGTGTTTGTAGCGCACGTCTTCGTGCATGTACCCGATTGCATAGATGTGGATCAATGTCCCAACGCCCGAGACAACCAACATCATGGTCGTGGAAAGTGAGTCGACCCGAAAGGTCCAATCGAGATTGAGCGTGCCAATGTGAATCCACTCGGCAAGCCTCCAGCGGATGACTTCCCCGTGATTAAGGGAGACGGTGTAGGCGAGCAACAAGGAAATCACAAATGTTGCTCCTGAGGCAAGGCTGGCCACCAGACCAACCATCGCCTCACTCATTCGCCTGCCAAACATCAGGTTGATCAATAAGCCGATGACAGGCGCAAAGACCAGCCACGGGGCGAGGAAAGCAAAACCGGGGGATACTGCTGCTTCAAAGTGCATGCTCTAACCCTTCATACTGTTCATCTGGTCCACGTCGATGCTGCGCTTGGATTTGAAGATTTCGACAATCAATGCAAGACCCACGGCAACTTCTGCTGCAGCGACAGCGATCACAAAGAACACAAAAATCTGTCCTTGAAAACTCTTGAGCACGCTGCTGAACGCGACCATTGCCAGATTGGCGGAATTCAACATCAGCTCGACCGACATAAAAATGATGAGGGCATTCCGGCGAATCAGCACACCCAGCGCCCCGATCGTGAACAGGATTGCAGAAAGAATGATGTAATAATTAATCGGGATCATGGTCTACAGCACCCTTTTCTCTTTGCGGATCAGGACAATCGCGCCAACCATGGCAACCAGCAACAGGATTGATGTGACCTCGAATGGCAGCAGGTACTCGTTGAAGAGTGACAAGCCTAACTGGCGGAGATTGTCCATGGTGTTGACGGCGGCCTCCGGCTGTAGGACATCTCCACTGGGTCGGGCGCGCGTAATCAAAAGATAGGCAGCCTCTCCCATGAGAAGGATGGCGAGCAAGATCGCGAGAGGTCTCTGCCAGGGAATCACTTCCGCCCGGGGCAGGCTTTCGGCGCCGAGCAGCATGATCACAAAGAGAAACAAGACCATGATCGCGCCTGCGTACACCGTGATCTGCGCCATGGCAATGAATGGCGCGCTGAGGAAGAGATAGAATACTGCCACCGTGACAAAGTTCAGCACGAGGAATAATGCTGAATAGACGGCGTTACGGCTAAGCAGCATTCCGAGCGCCGTGGAGATGGCGATCAGCGCAAGGACGAGAAAGGTAATCAGGTCAAGGGTCATAGGCACTCGAAGCGTAAGTTATCAGTCGGTCGGATCTTTCATCTCCGGCACGGACCGCCTGTCGTAAATACCAGGCTGAACAGCTTGCGGCGTTGTCATCGCCTGCTCAGGCACGGGTTCCAAAAGCATTTCCTTCGTGTAGATCGCTGCGCGGCGGTCATAGAACGAAAGCTCATAGTTATCGCCGAGCACGATGGCTTCAGTAGGGCAGGCTTCTTCGCAGAATCCACAGAAGATGCAGCGGATCATATTGATTTCATATGTCGAGGCGTAACGTTCCCCGGGGGAGAAGCGCCGCTCATCCGTATTTTCGGAGGCTTCGACAAAGATGGCATCCGCCGGGCAGGCTGCCGCGCAAAGCGAACATCCGATACATTTCTCCAGGCCATTGTCATAGCGCTTCAAGACGTGCCGTCCACGGAAGCGTTGCCGTACCTGCCGCTTCTCTTCCGGATATTGAATCGTCACAGGACGCTCAAACATCATCTTCAGCGTGGTGCCCAGTCCACGCACAAGCTCAACAACAGGATCAAGCACGCTCATAAGCTTTTCTCCTCAATTCACGGTAAACGACCACCACAGTAAATAAACCGACAACAATCGAAATGAGCGGGATTGCCCAGAAAAACAATACATTTTTATATAGTTCAAAGAGCAAAATCCCGGTGGCAGTGATAAAAGTAATCGCTAACGAAAGCGGCAACAACACCTTCCACCCGAGCGCCATCAGACGATCGTAACGAATTCGTGGCCAGGTGGCACGTACCCAGATCATAAAGAACAACAAAGCGATGACCTTCACGAGCAAATAAATCGGTCCCAACCACCAGAAGTGATCGACACTGAGAAACGTGTCTTTCAGGAACCAGAATTCCCGATAGCCACCGAAGAACAATGTTGCCGTAATCATCGAAATCACGATCATCTTTTGGTACTCGGCCATGAAGAATAAGGCAAACTTCATACCGGAATATTCCGAGTGATACCCGGCGGTCAGTTCCTGTTCCGCTTCCGGCATATCAAACGGAGCGCGGTTAACTTCTGCCAACGTCACGATCAAAAACACCAATGCACCGACAGGTTGCACAAGCACATACCATGCGTCGCGCTGTGCATTGATGATGTCATATAAATTCATCGAATTCGCCAGGATGATGGCAGTGACGAACATCAGCCCCAGAGATAGTTCATAGGAAATCATCTGGGCCGAAGACCGCAAGCCACCGAGCATGGCATATTTATTATTCGAAGCCCAGCCAGCCAGCACAATGCCATACACGGCAATGGATGCAATCGAGGCCAGGTACAGGACACCCACATTGATGTTTGCCACCGCAAGCTGGATCGTGCGCCCGAACATTTGCACCGGCGGCCCAAAGGGAATGACGGCTGCAATAATGATGGAAGGGACCATCGTAATCACAGGCGCCCAGAAGAATAGGATCTTATCTGCCTTCGCGGGCACCAGCTCTTCCTTGAAGATGAGCTTCACGGCATCGGCAATTGGCTGAAACACGCCCTGCGGTCCAGCGCGGTTCGGTCCGATGCGAGACTGGATGCGTGCCAACGCCCGGCGTTCATATAACGTTAGATAGGCGAAGCCGGTCAACAGGGCAAAGATCACGATCAGGGATTTGATAAACCATTCCAACCAGAGAGTCCAATCGGATAACATCATTTCACCTTTTCGGCTGCCGTAACTGTGACAGGCACGGGCTCGTGAATGGCAAAGCCCATGTCGCGTGGGATCAACGCCACGCCAACCGGGATCGTACTATCCAGTTTCACCTTTGCTTCTGTACCTGTGCCATCGAAACTTACCATTACCAGTTCGCCGTCCTGCACGCCCAAATTCTGTGCTGCGTCGGGGTGGAGGGAGACCGTCGGTCCACCGATCCACTCCCGCAGCAAGTGAGCAGACATCATGACGGTTGTGCCGCGGTCATACAGCTTATGGAAGGGAACCGCCAGCAATTCACCTTTGGAAGGACGAGGCGCCGCTTGCCTCTGGACCTTGGGAATGCTGACCGTTTCCGCGCCCGAGGCGGCTGCAAGTGTTGCTCCCATCCCATGCTTGTTTTCATAGGTGGTGCCACCATAGAACAGATCCGCTCGCCCGACGATCGGCCATTGCGGTCTGAGCTCCATCAGCTTTGCATCGCTCAAGCCTTCGAACGATTTCACCGAGCGGGCGAGCCGTTCAAATACGGAAGACGCCATTAATCCTTCAAGCTCGATTCCCATCTGTTGGCCGATCCAAGCGGTGATGGCATAGTCAGGCTTTGCTTCGCCTGTCACTGGCACAGCAGGATAGAAACGCTGTACGCGTCGCTCGCCGGAAGTGAATGTCCCCTCACGTTCGGTGAATGCTTGTGCGGGAAGAACCACATTGGCAACTTCAGTCGTGGCAGTTTCCATTACATCCTGCACGACCACAAAGGCTGCAGCTTTCAGCGCTTCTGCTAATTTCGGATCATCGTGGACAGGGTCGACTCCCACGAGATAAACAGTCTTGCCCGCGAGCGCTTGCGGCAGATCTTCTGCTACAGGAAAACCGATTTCCCATGCGCCCTGATCATTTGCACGCTCCCACACGCCGATCAATCCGTTGTTGGGTTTGCCGGCGCGGTTCGTATCGCGTAATAAGCTTGCGCAAGCCGAAGCCAGATCTGCAGTTCCCGAAACTCCGAGCCCATCACTCCCGAAGAAGATGACGGTGTTTTCGGCATTTAAGAACGCATCCCCTGCCTTGCCCTTGCGGCCAAGATCCTGAACAGACTTGATTTCCTCGCCATAAGCATAGCGGACAACGTGGGAAGCAAAGCGGTCCAGTTTGGTCTCACGCGGATTCAACACAATTAATGTCGCGCCGCGATCGGCAGCTTGTTTGACTCGCAAATACCAGATCGGCGCTTCCTGATAAAGATCGGATGCAACAACAACGATGGTCGTGCCCGCGCCCATCTCTTTGAAATTCGTGCCGGCGGTGATTCCGACCTGCGATGTCAATGCGCCACCGCCCATGCGAGAGTAGAGGTAGGCGCTCCCGCCCGATTGATCCGCCAGCGTTTTCAGATTAAACAGGTCTTCATTCGAGAGCCGGCCCGATGCCAGCACAACAAAATCCTTGCCTGCGTTCTTGAACGTATCGGCAACGAGCCTGGTTGCCTCGTCCCAGGAAGCCCTGTTCTTGTTGACGACCGGGTGCGATAGACGCTTCTTGCTTTCCGCATAGTGATAGGCAAAGCGTCCCTTATCGCAGATCCAGATTTCATTGACTTCTTCATTTTGACGGGGCATGACCCGTTGCACGGTGATATCGCCACCTTGCTTCGGATCGCGACGTGTGTTCAATGTAGTGTTGCAACCCACCGGGCATTGCGTACAGATCGAAGCCTGAGCATCCATTTCCCATGGACGCGCTTCAAAGCGGAAGTCTCTCGTCGTCAGGGCGCCAACCGGACAGATGTCGGTCGTGTTCCCTGAAAAAACGGAATCAAAACCGGGGTCCGAGAAGGAGATGATTCTCATCCCACGCCCGCGGTCATCGAAGCCGAGCACCGCGTCGCCGACGATCTCATCCTGAAACCGGATGCAGCGGGCGCATTGGATGCACCGCTCCTGATCGAGCGTGATCAAATCACTCAGCGGCACATGCTTGCCGAGGCGCAGCTTTTCGTCAAAGAGGAAGCGACTCTTGCCGGGTCCAAAGGCAATTGTCAGGTTCTGCAACGGACATTCACCGCCTTTATCACAGATCGGGCAGTCCAGCGGGTGCGAGGTCAACAAAAATTCAATCGTACTCTTTTGACCGTCGAGTGCCTTCTGTGTATTGGTGCGAACGACCATGCCTTCTTCTACCTTATTGGTACAAGAGGTTTCCAACTTGGGCAGGAACTGGATCTTGGGTGCGCCATTTTCCATGACGATCTGACCCGTGGCGCGATCGCGCACGGGACGACCGATCTCGACCAGGCACATGCGGCACATGCCAACCGGCTCGAGCTTGGGATGATGGCAAAAGACGGGGATATCAATACCGATAACTTTCGCGGCTTCGGGAATTCCCGTTCCTTCGGGGACGGTGACCTGCACACCGTCAATTGTAAGAGTTACCTGTTTTGCCATGATTCTCCTACCTCACCTTGGAGCCTTCTATGATCGGGAGAGGGGAAGGCTGTACAGCTCTCTTGAAGTCCTCGGGGAAGCGCTCGATACCCGTGACCACCGCCATCGTGGAAAATTCGCCGAGGGCACACAGACACTTACCCTGGATTTGTTTGGCGACGTTCAGCAGCAGGTCCACGTCACCGGACGTGCCGCGGCCCTCGTGAATGCGGTCGATGATATTCATCATCCAGTAGGTACCTTCACGGCAGGGTGTGCACTTGCCACACGATTCGTGGCGGAAGAAGTGAACGGTCTTATTGACCAGCCAATCCAGGGGAACGGTATCATCAATTACGATCACGGAGGCAGAGCCCAGGTCGCTGCCTAACGTACGGACCGAGCCATAATCCATCGGGGTATCGAGAACCTTATCATCGTTCACAATCACTAACGAGGACGAGGCGCCCGCGGGCATAATCGCTTTGACAGCACGCGAGTCCTGGACACCACCGCCATGGGTGTAGATCAACTCGCGAAAGGTGGTACCGAACGGCAGCTCGTAATTGCCTGGCTTGCGGACTCGACCCGAGAGTGAGAAGATCTTCACGCCTGCTGTATCCGCAGTTCCCATGGACTTATACCAATCCGCACCGTTGCTGAGGATGAGCGGCACGTTGGTAAAAGTTTCCACATTGTTGATAATGGTCGGCTTGCCATACAAGCCATAGGAGGGTGGGAACGGCGGACGCACGCGCGGCTGTCCACGCTTGCCTTCGAGCGATTCGAGCATCGCCGTTTCTTCACCGCAGATATACGCGCCGGCACCAAGATGTGTGTACATGCGCAATGAAAATTCACCGCCGAACAGTTTATCGCCGAGAATGCCTTCTTTCTCCATCTCGGCGATTTTCTCATCTAGCAAAGCAGCCAGCTCCCAGAATTCCCCGCGCAGATAAATGTAGGCGACATTTGCACCGACCGCGTAACAGGCAATGGCAAGGCCCTCCAAAAATTGGAGTGGATTGCCTTCCATGATTTCGCGGTCCTTGAATGTGCCCGGCTCGGACTCATCCGCGTTGGCAACGACATAATGCGGCCAGTTCTTGTTATCAATGAACGACCACTTCGTCCCCGTTGGGAAACCCGCGCCGCCGCGTCCGCGTAAGCCGGAGTTTTTTACTACATCGGTGACCTGGTTCGGCGTCATCTTTGTGACCGCGTTCTTGAACGCCTCGAAGCCGCCGTTCTTTTTATAAACACTCAATGTACCGATATCATGGATCTCGCGATGCCGAAGGAGGATATGCGCCATATTATGCCTCCCTCATTGATTTTTTCAAAATGGAGATTAATTCTAGCGTGCGATCCACGTTCATATTCTCATGATATTTGATGCCGTCCGGTCCCTGGGTTTGGAACATGGGGGCCTTGTCACAGGCGGCAAGACAGGTGACGGCTTCGAGGGTAATAAAACCATCCGCAGTCGTTTCACCGACCTTAATTCCCAAGTTGTCGCATAGATTCTTCATAAATTCATCGGCCCCGCGCAGCGCACAGGGAAGATCGGTGCAAACCTGCATGTGATATTTGCCGCCTTTTTGGTCGTGGTACAACGTGTAAAAGCCGACAATTTCTGCTACATCGGTTTCACTAATATCAATGAGCTGGGCAACGTCCTTCATGGCAGCTTTGTTGATGTAACCTTCTTCACGTTGCGCCAGATACAACAACGGCATGACCGCCGAACGCTTGTGTTCTGGCGGATATTTGGAAAGAATTTGTTTTACTTCATTCGGGTATTTTTGCTCAAGGCTCATCGGTCAATATCTCCGAGCACAATATCTACAGAAGCTAGAATAGCAATCAGATCGGCAACCAGGTGCCCTTTTACAATCTGAGGGAGCACGGACAAGTTATCAAAGGAAGGAGTGCGCCAGTGAACACGATACGGCTTGGGTCCACCATCGCCTTCGAGGAAGACACCCAACTCGCCGCGCGGCGATTCCACTGCCGCGTATACAGACCCCCGGGGTGCATTGAAGCCTTCGGTCCACAACTTGAAGTGATGGATGAGCGCTTCCATGCTCACGCCCAGCTCTGAGCGCGGCGGTGGGACAAATTTCCGGTTGTCACTACGCACGGGTCCCATCGGCATTTTGTTCAACGCCTGTTCGATGATTTTCATCGACTCGCGGAACTCCTGGATACGGACCACATAACGCGCATACGTGTCACCTTCGGTAGCGACGGGAATGTCGAAATCATATTGTTCGTAACCCATGTAGGGTCGCGCCTTGCGCAGATCCCACTTCACGCCGGAGGCACGCAGCATCGGACCGGTCACGCCATGCTGAAGGGCTACAGCCGGGTCCAGTTTGCCGATTCCCAGCAATCGATCCAGGAAGAGTGGGTTTTTCGTCAGCAGGGCTTCGTATTCGTCAACACGTTTGGGGAAAATTTTGAGGAAATCGCGAACCGCCGCTTCAAACTCCACCGGGACATCCCGCCACAATCCACCGGGACGCATGTAGGTCGTCATCATACGCTGACCCGAGATCAATTCTTTGATATCGAGAATCATCTCGCGCTCACGGAACGCATATAAGAACATGGACATCGCTGCCAAATCCAGGCCGAACGTACCGACCCACACGAGGTGCGAGTTGATACGCTCAAGTTCTGTCAAGATTACACGGATGGCTTGGGCCCGTTCCGGCACGTCCAGGTCGACCAGCTTCTCGACTGCCAGACAATAAGCAAGGTTGTTGCCCATATTGTTCATATAATCGAGGCGGTCGCTCATCACTTCGGCTTTGACATACGTCTTGGCTTCCATGTTTTTTTCAACACCGGTGTGCAAATACCCGATGTCGGGGATCGCAGTGATAATCGTCTCGCCATCCAGTTCGAGCAGCAGGCGCAACACCCCATGCGTAGACGGATGCTGCGGACCCATGTTCAACAGCATTGTCTCGCCACTCAGGGCGCGCTCTGAGACAAGATGCTTATAAAGATCTATACTAACTTCTTCAAGCTGAGACATATTTATTCCTTTGCGTAAGGCTTACGCAAATCGATATCATCAAAGTTGAATGTAAACTGAACTTCCTCATAACCGAGCGGGAAATCTTTGCGCAAGGGATGCTTGCCTTTCCAATCCTCTGGCAACAAAAGAATACGTGGATCGGGATGACCGACCGCCGTAATCCCGAACATATCCATCAGTTCGCGCTCTCGCCAGTTCGCCACTTCGTATATGCCGGTTGCGGTCGGAATCTGCGGGTTGGCGCCATTCACCGGGACGCGCAACTGCAGGGATAGATTTTTCGCCAATGATGTCAATTGATAGATCACATGAAATCGCGGTGACATCTGGGGAAGATAATCCACGGCGGTCATCGCAGAAAGCAACTCAAAATCATATTTATCGCGTAGAAGCGTCAGCACCTCGACAATCTGGTCTGGGTTGACGAAAACATGGGCTTCATTGCGAAATTCTTCCAGAGAAGTACTAAATTTTTCCTGTAACGCTTGAACGATCGGTTCGAGTTTTTTATCCATACATGACTACCTTGTGTAGAAGAGAGCTCCCTAGGCGGATCTCTTTTCTACCACCACATCCTTGAACTTATCGCCCTTTACCTTTTCGTACAACGTCACCACACCATGGATTAGTGCTTCTGGACGCGGCGGACAACCCGCTACATATACATCCACCGGAACTACTTCATCCACACCCTGTACTAGCGAGTAATTGTTGAACACACCCGTACAGGATGCACAGTCACCCATCGCGATTACCCACTTCGGCTCGGGCATTTGATCGTATAAACGGCGCAGGACAGGCGCCATCTTGCGTGACACGCGTCCCGCTACGATCATCAAATCCGATTGGCGCGGACTCGCGCGCATCAGCTCCATCCCAAAGCGGCTCATATCATAATGAGCAGCCTGCGCGGCCATCATCTCAATGGCGCAGCAAGCCAAACCAAACAACATCGGCCACATGGCATTGGTCCGCGACCAGTTCACCAAGTCTTCCAACTTGGTTGTCACCACGCCCATATTACCGAGTTTCTGCTCTATTCCCATTCGAGAGCTCCTTTCTTCCAGGCGTATACATACCCAACCAATAAGATAACAATAAAGACGATCATTTCGATCAATCCAAACAAGCCGAGCTGGCGAAATGTGATCGCCCACGGCAGGAAAAAGACGACTTCGATGTCAAACAGGATGAATAACACAGCAACGAGGTAGAAGCGAATCGGCATACGCCGTGTCCCTTCGCCGTAGGGATTCATGCCCGATTCATAAGGCATGGATTTCGCCGCTGATTCTTTTTTCGGTCCGAATAACGTCCCCAAGCCAATCGCGATCAATGCTACCAATGTCGCGAGAACGATCATTAACCCTATTGCAACATACTCGAGCATTCCGACACCTCACAGAGTCCGGGTTTTTCGGGAAAACGCCCTAAATGGGCGGTATTTGTGCTTCTTGGCACGTATTCGGCGTAGTATAACATATCAGACTCTGACGGGCTAGAGAAAGTGTCACTTTTCACAAAATTTATGCTATTGGTTATATTGAACAAAAC
>JBKPQD010000308.1:0-9162 GCA_046733915.1 Chloroflexota bacterium | reverse complement strand
CAGATATCTCCGGAGGGCAGGGTTATTTGGGTCCAGCACCAATGGGTTTAGATGCCTTCTATGCATGGGGGCAAAGTGGCGGACGTGGGGAGGAAGTGCGCCTCATTGATGTTGAATATGATTGGGTGACAGACCATGAGGACTTCCCTCCGGCCTCACAATTATTCTGGGGTGGTCGCCCGAGATGTGCCTATGATGGTGGCCCAAACGGCCAATCTGAACATGGGACAGCAGTATTGGGAATCATCGCTGCACCAGGCAACGGCCTCGGCATCACGGGCTTCGCTCCGAACATCCAATATGGACTCTCTTCCGTCTGCCGTCCATTCGACTATGCTTGGGGAGGATTGGTTGCAACCTTTTCGGGTGAGAGTTTTGGCGGACGGGCAAATAACGTAGTTGTGGCAAATTCAATACAGCTTGCAGCGGATGGATTACGCCCGGGCGATATTCTACTTATCGAGCAACATACCTTAGGTCCAAGTACTGGACAGCCATGTCCCGCAGGTGGGAACTGTAGTCAATGGGAATATGTTGCCATCGAGTATTATCAGGAGTCTTTCGATGTCATTCGGCGAGCGACTGCACGTGGTGTTATCGTAGTGGAAGCTGCAGGTAACGGTACTCAGAACCTGGATATGGCGATCTACGGAAGACGATTCTTCTCTAATATTCGACATTCAGGTGCTTTACTGGTGGGCGGCTCTGGACCTGGCGACAATCGACCGAACGGTAGCACAAACTCCTCGCAACGTATCGATGTGCATGCCTGGGGTGCTAATGTCGTCACTATCGGTTATGGAAGAGACGTGAATAACCTTAATACGCCGCCCTTCGAAGGAACAAGGCCGAGCAATCGCCTTTACTCCAATGGATTCGGCGGCACCTCCAGCGCATCTGCGATTATTGCGGGAGCAGTGGCAAGTTTACAGGGAGTATGTCGGGCATCAGGCCGACCACCTTTGACACCTGTTCAACTTACAAACATCTTGAGCGCGACCGGAAGCCCACAGCAGGGGACTAGCTTGGAGATTGAGGCTCGTCCCATTGGTAAACAACCAGATTTACGCGCCGCAATTCCTCGGGCTGTTTCGAGTGATGGATTTACCGGGCCAGGGATCTATTTCATACGTTCCAAATGGAGTCGCAAGGTTTTGGATATCGATATCTCCTGGTTCCGCGGCCAAGATGATGGTCAGCCCCTTGTGCAACAGGATTTCCATGGCGGGCTTAATCAACAATTTGAAATTGTCAGCGCTGGGCCTGGCCCTTTCTGGATTTTCCCTCGTCATACCCGGCGGAAGGTACTAGATGTAACAGGCGTATCGACCGCCGATGGTGCCGGCCTGCAGCAATGGTCACTGGTCAACGGTGCGAACCAGCGCTTTCTCATCGAACCTTGGAATGGATATTACAGGATTATGGCTACCCATGATGGTAAAGTACTCGATGTCACAGCTTTCAGCCAAGCCAATGGTGCGAGAATTCAGCAATGGGCTTGGTTACAAGGCGATAATCAATTATTTGAGTTCATTCCGGTTCGCTGAGGTTGAATAATGCAACAGGAGATTAACATGAAACACTATTTCTCTTTTGCTCTGGCAAGTTTTCTTGCCATCTTGGTGGCTTTTGCGCCAATCATGACCTCGCAGGCGCAGGCAGGTGCGATGAATGGAACTGCGCCGGTAACCACCATTATTTCCGTGGATGCGACCTTTATGAATGATTTTGATTGCGCGTTTCCGCTGGTAGAGCAAATTACCGGCACGGTTCGGGATACTTTGTACTTTGATCAAAACGGTATGGTCATCCGGGAATTTATTTCTCCGCAATTTCAGGGAGCGTTGACGGTCACCTGGACGAATCCCGAGACCGGAAAGAGCCTATCGAGCCACGAAGCCAGCAGCCTAATTATCTACTACAATCCGGACGGTTCCTTCCAAAAGCTGATGAACCAAGGGCTGACCTTTATGGTCACCGTGCCGGGTGCTGGCGCACCTCTGCTTGCCGATGTAGGGCTGATCGTGATTCAGCGCGGCAAAGGCATTACTCTGGCAGCCGGCCCTCATCAAGAACTATTTGGTGACACAACGGCATTTTGTAATGCCCTAGCCTAATGCGGATAAAAATTCTAGTTCGCCAAAGTTAAGCAACGTTCACGTAAAAGCGATCGGGTATCCATGCCCGGTCGCTTTTGTCGATCTATATGGTGGACGATTTGGCGAAATCAAGGGCGCGTAAGCGCTGGATAAAATAGATCGCTAATCCAAACAAGAGAATCGCATTGGCTTGATGAAGCAGCCCAACGACAATGTTCACATGGGACAGAATTGTGAGAATACCAAGTGCGATCTGGAAAGCAACCACAACGACCAGCCACTGGAGCCCCTTTTGAATTTCAGGCGGGTAATTTAGTCTGCGAACCATCCAGAAGACATAGACCATGGCGATCAATCCCAGCCAGGCAAACCAGCGGTGGACGAAGACAATCGTCTGCGGGATCTCGAACAGATTAATCCAGGAGTTGAACAGGTTTGGCGGGATGATACGACCGAACATCAATGGCCAGGTATCAGACACATGACCCGCTTTGAGTCCGGCTGTCATGCCACCATAGGTGATTTGAATCACCAGGAGCACAAAGGCAAGTACTGCTAATTTCGAGGGCAAGGACCAGCTTGCCCGTTTGCTTTTTTCAGGAAAACCATATTTGTGTCCCAGCGCTGTCCATAGGCTTAAGCCAAACAGTGACAGTGCCAGCAGCAGATGGATGGTGAGATTAAAATGGCTGACAGCGGGTCTGTCCACGAGTCCGCTGGCGACCATAATCCAGCCGGCGAAGGCTTGGGCGATGAAAAGCAATCCTATGCCGAAATAGATGCCAAATTCCTTGAACGGAATTTTCCTGGTGAAGAGAAAGTAGAACGCCGGAATGGCATACACCAACCCGGCAAAACGGGCGATGAAACGATGAATCCATTCGATGTAGAAGATGTATTTATATTCCGGAAGCGTCATGTTGAAGTTGATCTGCTTGAATTCCGGCGTCTGCTGGTATCGGCTGAATTCCACCTCCCAGGCTTGCTGGCTGAGAGGCGGCACGGAGCCGCTGATAGGATTCCATTCGGTGATCGAGAGACCCGAGCGGGTAAGGCGGACAAAGCCGCCAAAAACGACAAGAAACGCCACGATGAAGGCAAACGTAAACAGCCAATTCATTACGGCGCGGTTAGGAGTTTGTGGCATATATGTATTATTCTCCGGAATTACCGCGTGTGAAAACTTGGAATTCGAGGTCCGCAAAAGCATAGGACAATTTAGTGATTAATGGAACAAAGCAGTCAGTCGCTGGGATTATAGCACTCCAACAACTGTCATTGCGAGGAGCGAAGCGACGAAGCAATCTCCTCTTAGTGAGATTACATTATAGGACTGGAGATTGCCTCGTCAGGCTGGCGCCCTCCTCGCAACCCCGGCTGTTTTTGCCGGGGCAATGACATAAATAAACAAAAACCCGCCGTGATGGCGGGTTTATCTTTATTGCTGTTGCAGCTGCATTAGCAGCTGCCGGTATTGGTTCGCGTTGGGGGGGTTGATGAGGAGGATCTGATTGATGGTGACAATTGCTTCCTCCTTCCGTCCGGCTGTGAGAAGGGATTCGGCAATCGCATCCAGTTCTGTAACCGCTTCCTTGATCTTGCCTGTCTGTTGATATTGCTGGGCGAGCGCACGACGCAGGACCAGGTCATCGGGACGCTCCTGCAGAAGTTCTTGAATGAATTTGATTCCCTGCCCGCTGCCATGGCTGGTTTCCAGGTACATCAGGTAATTTTCCAATTCGGCGTTTGCCTGGGCTGGTTGTCCGAGTCGCAAAATCAGCTCGATCAAATTTTTTCGAACACCCTCATCCTCAGGCCGCAGGGTACGGATTTGCTCGTAGACGCGGATGGCTTGTTTCCAGTCCAGTTTTTGCATATCGATATCTGCCATACGCTGGAGGATGTGAACGTTCCAGCTGCGGTCGGCGTTCGCTTGCTGAATAAAGCGCAAGGCGTTGGTGTAAGTTTTGCGGGCATTATCAAGCTCAGCAAGACGATAGTAGGTATCCGCGAGCTCAATGTATTCGCGTATGGCTTCCTCCACCTGACCCCGAGCGACCAGTTGGTCGATCAATTTGGAGCGGGCGACCATATCCATCGGAGCAAGCTGGACAACACGCCGCAGCATCTTGGCGGATTGGGCTGCCTCGCCACGAACACTGTATGCCTGTGCGACGGTCGTGAATTTGGCAATTGCTTCCTCGGTGTGATTCTCACGCACGAGCAAATCACCGATCAAGGTATGCAGGGGGAGATATGTGGGCGCGTAGGTCAATGCCTGGAAAGCTTCCTCCATGGCAGTGCGCAGTTGTCCGGCGCGTGCCAACTGGTGGACGTGGTTGATCGCTTCGAGCACCTGGCTCGACTGCGCCTGCAGAATAACCTCTGCCAAAGGCATGGGCATATCGCCATCCTGGGATTTGGGCATCTGCTCGCGCGACTTATACAGGTGATCGCGCCATTGCTTGCGCATGAGCATCTCATTGATGTTGTCACACAGGCGTTTTAGCGAAGCTTCATCGTTTTGCGATGCCTGTGCTTCGATCAATGGCTCATACGTCTGACTGATCTCTTCTGCTTGTTCCGGTGGGACAACCATCGAATCGGCGAGACGCAGTGCCTCCAGATATTCTATGGAAGCAGGTCCGAGCCGCCCCAGCTTTTGTTGGATCTGCCCAAGCAGCAGCCGGGATGCAAGACCAAAGTCCTTGTGTTTGATGGAATGCTGCAAATGACGAATCGCCGACTCGAGCCGGTCACCGTGCGAACGGAGCAGGCCGAGGTCAAAGAACAATGCCGGATGATTGAAACCTGCCTCCAGGGCGTGCTCCAGCTCCTCGGCGGCGAGGTTATCGTTGCCTTTCGTCTGGGCATCAATCGCCTGACCCAGATGCAGCACCACTTTGGTCTGTTCAGAGGATTGCAGGGAAAGCTGGCCTGTGCCGCGCATGAGTGCCTGCAGGCCGCGCCGCGCCTGGACCGTGGCACCGTCGTCGGTGGAATATTCGAAGAGCATCTCCGCCAGGCGAGTCAACGCTTTTTGACGTGCCTCCGCAATCGGGTCCAGCCCGGAATCGGTGCGCTGCTTGGGCGCATCCAATTGTTTAACCTGCGCCATCGCAATTGGACCCGTCCCGCCTTTGGGTCGAATCGGTTTGGGCAGCAGCTGCCCGGCCCGCAAAAGAGTCTGTGCCTGGCGGGCTTCTGCACTCTCGGGGTTGATCTGCAGGGCGCGGTTGATCAACTCGCCTGTTTTTTGCGTGTTACCCGTGCGCTGCACGAGGCTGGCAACGGCGATATATTCGGTGACTGCCTGCGTTTTGTGATTGAGTTTTTCGTGGGCAAGAGCGAGACGCGAGTGAGCCAGCACGTGCTCGGGGTCAAGCGTTGTGACATGCACCCAATTCTCGATGGCTTTATCTACATCGCGCTGGTTAAGGAAAAGATCGGCGGCGCGAAATGCCGCTTCAATCGCTTCTTTTAAGTGGCCCGTCCGTTCGAGAAGCTGAGCTAGTTTTTCCATCGGCACCGGGTCGGTGGGGGTGATGTGCGCTACGCGTTTGTAGATTTGTAGTGCCTCATCGAAGTTCCCTTGTTGGTAAAGAGCCAGCCCTAAACTGTTAAGCGCCTTGGGCTGGTCGGGTATCTCCTGCAACGCCTGTCGATAGGACACCGCTGCCTTACCCCACTCCTGATCCCAGGCGGCGGAATGTCCCTCGTTCATGGCTTTTTGGAAAATGTCTTCTCGTCCGGGCATGGTGTAATTATAACGTAGTGAAGTGTTGGAATTGAAGGTACAAAGGGTTCATTTGTTCATGGGTTGCACCGAAAGACGGGCAGCCGCCTATTCTTATGATTCGATCGGTTGCATATCGCCCCAATTTTTCCCGTAGCGCGCCTCGGTCAGGAGCGGAATGCTCAATGGATAGGCATTCGTCATCGCCTCCTGCACGATCTGTGCCGTCTCTTTTAATTCCGTCTCCGGGCATTCCAGTACGATCTCGTCATGAACCTGCAGCAGCATCTTGCCGCTTAAGCCTGCTTCTTTGAGAGCAGCCGGGATTTTCAACATCGCGATCTTCATGATATCGGCTGCCGTGCCCTGGATCGGGGCGTTGATCGCCTCGCGTTCCTCACGGTTCTTGACCTGCGGATTTTGTTTGCCCTGCAAGGCCGGAAAATAACGGCGGCGTCCCAATAGCGTTTCGACGTATCCCTGCTGAGCGGCGAGCTTGCGAATGCCATCGAGATATTTTTTGATACCTGGGAATTGCTGGAAATACGCTTTGGTGAAATCCTCAGCTTCTGCGAGGGTCAGGTCCGTGTAGCGCGTGAGACCGAACACGGACATCCCATAGATCAGACCGAAGTTGATGCCCTTGGCACGGCGGCGCATGTTCTTCGTGACCTGATCCGCCGGGACGCCATATACTGCACGCGCTGTGGTGGTGTGAATATCCTCACCGGCGCGGAAGGCTGCCAGCATCGCTTCATCTTTTGCCATATCGGCGACGATGCGGAGCTCGATCTGGGAGTAATCCACAGATAACAGGACTTTGCCTTTGCCGGCGACAAATCCATGGCGCAGACGGCGCCCCTCTTCGCTGCGGATGGGGATATTCTGGAGATTCGGATTGGAGGAAGAAATACGTCCTGTCACTGTGCCAGTTTGGCTGTAGGAGGTATGCACGCAGCCGGTATCTTCATTCAGTGCCGCTTGTAGTGCATCCACATAGGTGGATTTAAGTTTTGAAAGCTCGCGGTGCTCCAGGATCATATCCACGACGGGATGCTTGCCGCGCAGAAGATCAAGCACACCCGCGGACGTGGAGTAATGTCCGCTGGCAGTTTTGTTGCCGCGGTCTGGCGGCTCGAGTTGGAGTTGTTTGAAGAGAACGTCCGAAAGCTGCTGTGTGGAGTTGATATTGAACGGTTTGCCTACCGCTTCATAGACCTGCTTCTCGATTTCGTTCATACGCTTTTCGAGGCGGACGGAGGTTTCCTGGAAGAAGGGCAGATCCAGGGCGATGCTGGCCATCTCCATATCGGCCAGGACAGGTGTAAGCGGGAGGTCGATCTCTTCCAGCAGTTTCGTGCCGTTCACGCGGCGCAGGTCTTCCTGCAAAATCGGCATCAGGCGAAGTGTTGTCTCCGCGTCGGCCACGGCATAGGGGGCCGCCGACTCAATCGCCACGTCTGCCATGGTGACTTGCTTTTTGCCTCTGCCAATTAAGTCTTCAATACGAGTCATTTCTTCGCCGAGTCGGGCAAACGCCAGATTCTTCAATCCCAGGTTGTGCGAGCCGGGATCCCGGATGAACTCGGCAAGCATCGTATCAAACGTCAATGGCGAGGTATACAGCCCTTCTTTGGCCAGGACAATGTAATCATATTTGGCATTGTGGGCGATTTTGCCGATCGTAGGACTCGTCATTGGCTTCTTCAGGGCGGCCAGAACTTTTTTGAGCGGCAGATTTGTTCCTTCGCGATGACCGACCGGGATGTAATAGCCTTCGCCTTCTTTCACCGCCAGCGAAATTCCCACAATTTTGGCACGCATTTCTTCAGTAGAAGTGGTTTCCGTGTCGAAAGAAATAATCTTGGATTCGTTGAGCGTGTTTACGAGCTCGGTGAGCTTTTCAGGCGTATCCACAATGTGAACTGTGATATTAGACTCCACTTGGGGCGCGTGGATCGGCGGTGGCTGCTCGGCAACCGCAAACATGGAGAGCTGCTGTCCCGCGGCAGACGCGGGTGGGGTCTCGAGAACCTTGCCGGAGATTCGGTCCAGGATCTTGATAAGTGAGCGGAACTCCAGCTCGGTAAATAGCTTTTCGATGGACTCGAGGTCCAGGTCGTCCGCTTTGGCATGTTGTAGATCGAGCTTGACATTGATATCTGTTTTGATTTTGGCGAGGTCATAGCTGAGATAAGCTTTGTCCTTGCCCTGTTCAAGTTTAGTTCGCCAGCGACTCTCCACTTCATCCAGGTGGGTATAGATGTTATCGAGTGTGCCGAACTTTTGGATGAGCGCGATGGCAGTTTTTTCGCCGATGCCCGAAACGCCGGGAATGTTGTCCGATTTATCGCCGACGAGGGCTTTGTAATCCACGACCTGCGTGGGGAGGACGCCGAGTTTCTTGACGACGTCTTCATCGCGTATGTAGTTCTGGTCGTCACCGGCGAGATAGACCGTGGTGCGGTCGTTGACAAGCTGCAGCAGATCGCGGTCGCCGGTGATGATCTTGACGCCGATGCCCTGCTCGTTGGCGATACGAGCAATCGAGCCGAGCACATCATCCGCTTCGAAGCCTTCCACTTCCAGGCGCGGGATGTTGAACGCGTCGATCATCTGACGAATTCGCCCGATCTGGGGGCTGAGGTCATCAGGCATTTTGGCGCGCGTGCCTTTGTACTCCGGGAAGATCTGATCTCGGAAGGTTTTCCCGGTGTCGAACGCGACGGCAATGTATTCGGGTTTTTCCTGCTCGAGAATGCGCATCAATTCACGGGCAAAGCCGTATGTTCCCGCAGTAGGTTCGCCTTGCGATGTTTGCCAGCGCGTGCTGCTTCCACCGGCGGTCAATGCAAAGTACATGCGATATGCGAGTGCGTGTCCGTCAATTAGGTAAAGGGTGGGGGGCATGTTTAGGTTTTCCAGTTGGTCTATTCTTGTATGGATGCAGGAGCGACCCTTCGACTTCTTACGGTGCAAGCGTCACGCATGATCACTTGCTAAATATTAAACAAAAGAAGCGGGACGGGTCGCCCCTACCTCTGAGATTAAATAGTAACGCGGAGTTATTATACTCCGCGTGTTGCACACACTCATCTGGCGATGCGATCAATGGGCTGGGGCACCACTTCGCGGTTGTGAATATCCCTGGCGTGTGCGGGTCTGCTTAATATAGTCTTTGACGAGCTGCGGCGGGTGCGGTTGAGTCCCACCCATGATGAGATATCCTGGCGCCCAGAAGTCGCCGGAGGGATTCTCCTTCTTCATACGCGGGAATTCGGTGAAGATCTTTTCGGAGGTCTGCTGGCGCATAATCCGCATCAGGTA
>JBKPQD010000307.1:0-7408 GCA_046733915.1 Chloroflexota bacterium | reverse complement strand
GGATAGATCCCCGCGAATACCATTGGCTTGGGGGTACGGTATCCCGGAAGCGGCTCTGCAGCGGGAGCGGCGGTTGTTGTGATCGTATCGCCCACGCGACATTCGTGTACGGTCTTGAATCCCGTGGCAATGTATCCCACTTCGCCGGAGCCCAGAGTTGGGACAGGTTTCATCCCCGGGGCGAAGATACCGATTTCGACGGGCTTCATATCCGCCCCGGTTGCAAACAGGTGCAGTATATCTGTGGATTTGAACGAGCCTTCGAAAACACGAATGTAGGCGATCACGCCTTTATACGAGTCATAGTGCGAATCAAAGACCAGGGCGCGCAGCGGAGCAGTGTCCGCATCCTTTGGCGGCGGGACGCGCGTTACGATCGCTTCCAGAATCTGGTCGACATTAATGCCCTCTTTCGCAGAGACCTGAATTACATCCAGGGGATCGACACCCAGCAGCGAGCCCACATCCTCCGCCACCTCGTCGGGGCGCGCTGAGGGCAGGTCAATTTTGTTGATTACGGGAATGATCGCCAGATCCGCATCCAGCGCCTGGTAGAGATTTGCCAGAGTTTGCGCTTCGATGCCCTGCGTCGCATCCACGACCAGTACCGCGCCTTCACAGGCCTTGAGAGCGCGGCTGACCTCGTAGCCAAAGTCCACATGGCCGGGGGTATCGATCAGGTTGATCTCGTACTTTTGATTGTCCTTGGCGGTGTAATACATGCGGACGGCGGAGGCTTTGATCGTGACGCCTTTTTCGCGTTCGAGGTCCATGGTGTCGAGCATTTGCTCGCTCATGTCGCGTTCCGAGATCGTACCGGTCAACTGAAGCAGGCGGTCAGCGAGGGTTGATTTGCCATGGTCAACATGGGCGATGATACAAAAATTTCGAATGTGGTCGGTCATATGCGGGAGAAAGTATAACCGAGAATTTGCCCCCTCCGCCTTCAGCGCCTTACCCCAAATACGCAGCCGTATTTGGGGAGTCTGGTTGGAAGCTACATCTTAGCGAGTAGCTCTGCCTTCTTCTGTTGAAACTCCGCTTCCGAGAGAATCCCTCGTCTGCGCAATACATCTAGTTTTTCGATGATGGTTGGAATATCTTCTACGGCGTGCGCGATTTGTCCGATTTCCTCGAAGCCGAGCCGCTCCTTGGCATTCAGCATGGCGGTTTTGAATTCGACCGGGTTCGCGATCTGATGAAAGAGGTTCACACCCAGCTCGCTTGCCGTCAGGATTTCGATATCCCCAAAGCCGAACATCCTGCCCAAAAAGGACTGGCTCATCTTTACATCGTTGACCTTTTCCAGGGAGGAATCGACTACATCCTTGTTAAAGACGCCCGCGATCTGGATGACGCGGCGATTGGTTACGATGAATGCCTTGTTGCGCCAGACCATCACGTCGTTCAAAATTCCAACCAGCGGCACCAGCACCAGGATCAGCCCATAAATGGCAATTGGATAGAACGGGTAGGCGATCAAGCTCGCCCCAACGATCACAGCAATTAATAGCAGTTCCAGAAAGATCTTGCCAAAGAGCACAAACCAGTGCTGGTGGGTTTCCAACAAAACTTTTTCATGCTCGCCGAGTAAACCTTCGAGATAGTTTGTCGCCACTGTTGTTCTCCTTTGTAATGAGAAGGTGATGACGCGCTGATTGTATCACCGCTACGGAAGCGTCAGCGTGAAATTCACAGCCCAGCGGGAGGTTTCGCCATTCAGGGTGGCAAAGATTTCCATCTCATACTCGCCGGGTTCGGCTGGCGGACCGCCGGGTGACCACTTGTAAACTCCATTTTCGACGATCCAGGGATTGCAGGGCGTATTCCCGCCAAAAATGCAATAGGCTGGATTTACTTCGGTCGAGTCATAAACATGTACACCGTCCTTCTTCACACCGAAAGTGACCTTTTCCACGCCATCGTTCTTGCCAAGTTCCACACCATCCTTGAAAATCTGGAACTGGAATAACGATTCAGGGGAGAAGATACCCACACATTGGTAACCGCTGTCTGCATCGATACAGAAGCCATTGCCATCCGGGTCGGTGGTCTGCGTGGCTTTGGGCAGCGGCGGTGGAGGCGGGGTGCCAAAGGGAACAGCGGGTAAGGCAGCCAGTTCCACATTGCATGAAATATATTGCGCGCCGGCGCTCACCCAGCCTTTCGTCTGGGTGGCTTGATCCTGCACATATGCCCATGTGCCCCCGGGAATCCCCTGCGGCGCGAACCCCAGAGGGGTCAAAATGCTATTTGCAGGCAGGGCACGGATCGGCGGGCGATAAGCAGTGCCAGGCCCGGCGCGCAAGTTCAGATCCTGGAGGACGGTACAGCTTGCCTCTGCACTGGCAGCGGTGGTCGCTGGAGGAATTTCGCTTGTCGATGTCAGCTGTGCGCTCTCCGTATCCGTCGGATTGGCTTCAATCTCCTGTGTATTTGTCGGTGGCGACACCACAGTAGCCGTAGATACTGGCGCACTCAAGAGGTTGCAAGAAATGACCATCCATGCGGCCAACAGGGATAAAGTTATGCGATGAGCGAACATCTTTCCCATCATCATTGCCCTCCATTGAGCTCGTTATACGTCTGCTGGACTTCCGCCAGCTTCGGCTGACAAACATTTGCGACGATGTCATTTTGAATGATCAGGTCCGGTGAAACCTCGCCTTGACGAACACATTGATTAAACGCGTCCAGTGATTTCTGGTACGAACTCAGCGCCGTATCATAGTTTTGTGCTTTTTCAAATGTTGATGCCTGCCACTGGTATGTAATGCCGAGATACTCATAGGTCTGCGCCAAATAACGGCGATAGGATTCATGTTCCGAGGCGGAAGCCTCAAAGACTGTGCGGCTTGCTTCCAGGAGCTCGATCGCATTGGCGAAATCCTGTAATGCAGGATCCACATTTCCCTGGAGAAGAAAAATCGTGCCTTGCAACCTGTAAGCGTTAGCCAGACCCAGACGAGCAACATCTTCCACGGGGATTCCATATTGCTGTGGGTCTGGTTTTAACTGTAATACTTCTTGATAAGTCTCGATTGCCTGTTCAACCCACTGCGCCGCCTGTGGGTCGGGAGGCTGGTCCGCTTGGAGAGCTGCATTTACCAGGCTGGTTCCCCGTTTCATATATAGTGCACCGAGAGCAATATAAGCACGGGCATACGTATCATTGATACCTATGGCGTGCTGGAGTACATTCTCGGCTTTCTGCCAGAGTTCCTCCTGTTGTGCAGGCTGCAAATCTGAGAGAAAAAGATATTCTCGCCCGATAAAGAACTTCACCATTTCGGATTGTGGCGCCGTTTCTTCCGCCCTTAAAAAGTCCGCCAATGCATCTTCCGATTGACCCAATTGTTCCTGTGCCAGTCCCATCGCCACAAACGCCACCGCAGCAGACTGGCGTTCCAACTCACCCTGCACGCCAATGCCGGGATCCTGGAGATTTACGATGCGGATGGGTTTTCCGATCTGGATATTCCCTTGAATATCCTCAAATTGATATTGGTTCTGCGGGGCAACCCAGAAACTCAGAACCAGCTGCGCTGGCGTGGCGCGAGTATCTATGTACCCATAGATCAGCAGGTCGGCGTTGATGTCGGAAGTTGCCTCCCCGGCGGCAGATGGTTGGATAAGCGGCACCTTCGTACGTCTAAATATGTTGCTCCGATCGGGCCAGATCAATATATTGGAGTCTTCCTTTTTGAGTTCCTCCCGCAGGTATGTGACCGCCCATTCGCTCATTTGCTTCCCGGCTTCGGACGGATGGCTCACTCCATCGGCGCCCATTTCGCCAAATTCAGCCACAGCGACGTTAAAGATTCCGTTCATTTGGCGAGGAGCGAACGCTCCATTTACAGCCAAGATGACCGCCGCCACGACGAGGACGAGGATCGCCGCGGTGCTTCCGAGGGTGATTTGCACCCGTCGGGCGCGCCTCAAACGTTGAATTTGTTTTTTTTCCTCTTCTTCCGCCTTCCGGCTGGCGTCTAAAAATTCCTGCTCTGTCAAGCTGACCAAGTCCGCGTTGGCTTTTGCCCATTCCAACGTTTGCTGGAGGCGCACACTGCGATACAACTCGCCGGGGTCACGCCCGAATTTGATCCAGTCGTTGGTATCTTCTGTCAGTTGGCGGTGAAGGAGCAGTCCTTCGCGATTTTGATCGAGCCAATCGCGCAGCGTGGGCCATTCCCGAATGAGTGCCTCGTGAGCCACTTCCACGATACGGATATCACCCGGTTCGAGGGTGCCCGTTGTCACAAGCCGTGCATCGGTCAGAATGCTTAGCACCGTATCAATGATTGTCGTGTCGGTAGCGCGCGTGATCAACTCGGAAAATGATGCCCGCCGCCGCGTATCCAGCGTGCCCTCACCGATCTCGGCTAGCTTGATAAAGATCATACGGGCAATAGGCTGTTGCTCAGTTGTTAACCGCTGGCGAAAAACCGTTTCCGCAGTTTGGGCGATCGCCCCATGGACCCCACCTGAGCCGGTGTACCCGGATACAGTCAGCACCCGCCCTCTGCGCCGTTTCCATGTTTCCAGCAGCGCATGAGAAAGCAATGGCAAAGCACCGGGCTCGCTACCCAGGTCATTCAGAATGACCTCGACCAGCCCCTCTTGAACTTTCCACTTTCCCAAGGCTGCCGGCTGAAGGATGGCGCGGGTCAGCTCTTCACGGTTCATCGCTCCGATGAATTCCTGATGTTGAGAAATGAGCTCCCGTAGCCGGTCATGAGCTGCCAATTGAGCGTAAAAATCCGCTCGCAGGGTAAGCAGGATCACGAGCGGCTGCGCATCGGCCGGATCTGCCGCATGCAGCAAATTTTCGATGAATGCATTGCGCTCATCAACTTCACGGCACTGGGTAAAGACCTCTTCGAACTGGTCGATCACCAGCATCAGGCGTTTCTTACCGTTTTGGGCGAGCAGGCGGCGCACAATCAGGCTGAGAGCCGAGGCTTCCTTGGCAAGGTCCGCGCGCAACGCTGTTGCCGCCTGAACCGACTCCGATTCACGCGTCAGGGTGGCAGCCAGCGCATCTAGTGGATGGGCGCTCGGAGTAAATGTGCGAATCTCCCACTGGCCGCTATCTGTCGGCGGCAGGGATCCATCCGACAGACGCTCTCCCCGCCTTAGCGCCGGGATCACGCCCGCTCGCACAACCGACGATTTTCCACTGCCCGAGGCGCCGATTACTGCCAGGAAGCGGTCATTTGCTAAACGCCCGACAATTTTCGCAACTAGGTTTTCGCGCCCAAAAAAGCGGTCAGCATCTTTCTCATCGTAGTACTGCAACCCCTGAAAAGGCGCCTCTCCTGGCTCGGGCGGCAAATTTTCGATGTCCTTAACTTCCGCGCTGCTGACGATCGTGGACTTAATGTTAATGACCGCCCCGCGAAAATCGCCCGACAGGTCATAGTTATCCCCGGGCGATGTCTTCCGTCGCTTTGGCTTCTTGGCGTCCGAACCGACAGGCTCGGTTATTTCAGTTTTTTTGCCGCGTTGCGATTTGGAGTTCGAGGATGGTTTTTCGGGGGCAGCGGGTTCGTCAGCCATGGCTTACCGATCTCTCAAAAGGAGGAGGTGCTACATGGCGCCGGTCAGTTTTATAACGGTCATAACGATCTGGCTCGCAATGGTGACAACCGTGGGGAGCACGCCCGCCAGGTTTTGAGCCGCTTGCTTTAATCCCTCCCCGCTGATTTGGAGCATCGTCTTATTGGGTTTCTCCGCCTTGGCAGTCTCCACCAACACTTTGGCAGTTTCGGCAACGGCTTCCGCCTGTTCCTGCTTTTCCGCCGGGACCGTTTGCAGTGCTTCACTCAATTGTTCGATCAGAGCCTCGAGTTCCTTGCGCGTCGTCTCATCCGTAGTACGTATTTCACCGATGCTTTGCTGCACATTCGTCAGAGTGGACTTGATGTTGACAATCGCGCCCCGAAAGTCACCTGACATGTTAAAACGATCAGCCATTGTTTCTCTCCTTTTGGAACTGAGGGGTGACGGCATAGTTATTGTAACACTGTAACAAGAGCGATTTTATCTGAATCAGAGCGGGGAATGGAGGTTTCCGTTAGAGTCAGGTTGAATCCATTAGTATGAGACCGGTTACCACGGGCCGGTGCCTGGCGCGCTCCATTTTGACGACTCCAATAAAGCCAACGTGGCAGCGCGGGCAACTCGTTCTGTGACGTTCTCTACTCTCCACGCCTGAACGTGATTCCGTTAAAATAACAGTATGCCCACTTATGACTTTATCTGCAACAATTGCCACCAGCGCTTTGATGTATTCCTCAGCTATGCTGAATATGGCAAAAAGCCTGTTACCTGCACACACTGCGGTAGCAAGGATGTTCGCCGCCGGATGACCAAGGTCCGCATTGCGAAATCGGAGGAGACACGTATGGAATCCATGGCAGACGATTTCTCCGGCTTCGAGGGGCTCGAAGAGGATCCCAAAGCGATGGGACAGATGATGCGCAAGATGGGAAAGGAAATGGGAGAAGAGATGCCGCCCGAGTTTGACGAGGTTGTCGACCGGCTGGAATCAGGTCAGAACCCAGAGGACATTGAAAAGGCGATTCCGGATCTGGGCGGGGAGGCCGGAGCGGACGATGAATAAATGTGTAGGAGTGAGAAATACCTAGCCCCTAGGTTTGCAACGTTCTCTCAATCGTCGCACGGTGTTCGGCGAAATGCTCGGACGTATCACCGAGTACCCACAGCAGTAACGGGCGTTTTTCCGGATCCTCGGCATGACGCGGCTTCATCAGATCCTCAAACGGGGTGGCTTCCAGTTTGGCAACCAACCTGTCGTATGTTTGGCGTAATTCATCCACCACCTCCTGAATCGGGCGATTCTTATTGCGCTCGAATAACTCGGGGTTGATGATCTCCATATCCCAGCCGCGGGTGACTTCTTCAGGCAGGTTCATCACCTCGTGCGGCAGCCGGCGGTCCATGTGATAGCCCATGAGCGAGTTCATCCACTCGGAGAGATGGGCGAGGTTATCCTTCGGCGACCAGCCTCCGGCATCCGGTGCGGTCATTTGTTTTTCATCGAGTCTTGCCACAACATCCATTAACAATCCCCACTCGCGCCTGATCGCAGCCATCAGCTCATTTTTATTTTCAGGGATCCACTGTTCCGTCATCCTCAACCTCCTAGAGAGTGATCAATTTGCCTTCGTCGAGTCGTTCCTTTTCCTGATCCTTGCGCAGGAGATATGCCTCTCCGCGCACCAGTGACGTTTTCTTTCCATCTATTTTAATGTAGGCATCGTCACAAAGCATAAGGACCGGATTATCGTGGAAGAAGTAATAATCGCCCAGCCAACCGTCGAGGACAGATTGGCTGTAAGCATCCTTCGGATAATGCGCCAGAAAATTGAACGGGCTGACGTGC
>JBKPQD010000306.1:0-3373 GCA_046733915.1 Chloroflexota bacterium | reverse complement strand
CGGAACCTGGCCCGCTGCAGCCCATCCCGCTGAATTGTCGGAGAGCCATTTAATCCACACGGCAGCCGCAGCTTGTACGGTGGGATCTTCCGTGGTCAGGGCGAGATGGTGGGAACCACCCCAGGTAGCAGGCTGGTCACCAATCGTGGGCAGCGGCGCAAAGCCGACGAAGTCCAGTTTCTCAAGATCCGAGATCCACCAGGGACCATGAAAAACCATTCCCACGTTACCTTCCTTGAACAAGTTGACTTCCGGGTCGCCTGTGCCGCTGACGTCGGGTGTGTATTTGTCCCTTAATTCTTTGATCTTTTCCAGGGCCTTCACACCGGCATCTGAGTTATACGTGGGTGTTTTGCCTTCCGGATCGGTCAACGAACCACCGTACTGGCGGATCAGCGCTTGAAATAGCGCCCCAGCCTGAAATGCGGTACCGAGAGAAAGCGGTGTTACATTGATGGCTTCGAGTTTGGCCAGCGCGTCTTCGAATTGCTCGCGCGTCCAGGGTTCTTTGCCGGGCGCTTCAATGCCGGCCTTCTCGAACAAATCCTTGTTATAGAACATGATGAGCGGGTGGACATCCAACGGGACGGAATAGCGTTGGCCATTGATTTCGCCAGCGTTCCAGAGTTCCTCGGGGAAATCGTTGCCGAAGTCATCACCCAAGACGGCTAGGGCTTCCGGCCCGTATGGTTTGAGCACATTCCGGGCAACCAACGCCGCGATGCGGACTACGTGGACAGCGGTCATCGACGGCAGTCCACCCGCGGCAGCCGCGGCCTCCAACTTTTGTTGATAATCCGGCTGGGCAACGTGCGTTACAGTAATGCCACAGGGATTCTCACTGCTGAACTTTTCCGCCAGCGCAGTCATTTCGTCGCCATCTGGACCGGTAAAGGGACTCCACATTTCAACGGCTGTGCCTTCTACCCCGGCAGGGCACTCGATGGCTCCAGCGGGAGCCTGTGTCGCGCCGGGCGCTTCGGTGGCAGCTTGGGTGGCTGCTTCTGTCGCGGCCGGAGCTTCAGTAGCGGCTTCGGTTGCGGGTGCAGAGGTTGCCGGCGCAGACGTCGCGGCGGGCGTCGCAGCACCACCGCAGGCGGTGAGCAGCAGGCTGAACACGACCATTAATGGTAGAAGATATCGGGTAAGACGTTTCATCTTTTCTCCTCTTGAGTCAGGTTAAATTTGAAGATCAAATCTCCACAAGGACCCTTGTATCGTGCACAAGGGAGCTAAAGTAGCGGTGAAGCAGCAATGAGCATAGGCAAAAATGTTTTATTTGAGACGGAACCACCTCCTTTTTGTGGCGCTGCACATCATCGGCGTGTTTCCGTATCCGAAGTGCGCAGCGCCTGCTCGCGAAATTATCGAGGACCGCGTTTGAAATGCTGCCTAAGGACAATGTCCTGCGGATAATTGCCAAATTTACTGCCAAACAAATTGATTCCACCTACATTCGAGGCGTCATCCTTGATCCCAATCCGCACCAGGATGGGCTCACCAGGTCGTAGCGTAAGTTGGTCGAGTCTCACCTTGGAGACCTGCATACCATCGACATAACTGCCATGGTTCGTAACTTTCCATACCTTTAGCAATCCATATTGTGAATTTTGGGTGTCCCACCATTCCGGCGTGAGTGCGCCGCGTTCTCCCCCAAAATCCGCCGGGCTCGTCCAGGTGCCTATTTCCACATTTTCAACCCAAACTGTGATATCGGATGGCCAATTGGCATGATGTAACGGCGCCTCGGAGCAAACTTCGAAACTGATTTCAATATCGTCCTGGAGAACATTCAGTGGCAGGCGATTCGGAAAGCGATATTCGATATACCCTCGGCGGAACCATAACAACTGCGTATGGATGCGCTCAGGTTCGTAGAAAGATCCCGGATCATCCAGCTGACCAATGATGCCCAGCTCTCCCAACAACCCGCAAGTGGGCATCACGTCAACATTCACGAATGCCCCAATGGGCATCAGGACTTCCACCGTGGTTTCCTCACGATCCAGATCCGCAGGCAATTGAATCACAATGCGGTCATAGGCGCGCGCGCAAACCTTCTGCAGCCCACGCGTCGCTGGGCGTAGGTCCGTTTGGATGAGGCCGGCTTTTTCAAGAACATTGATGTGAAGCGTGGCGGTGGAGGCAGGCAGGTTCAGCGCCTCGGCGATTTCCAGTACGCTGCAGGTGTGGGCGCTCAAGAACCGCAAAATCTCCAGGCGCGTTTCCGAACCCAATGCCTTTGTCACTGCCTCCAATTTGTGGAGGTTATGATCATCAGCGAGGAGTTCCAGGATGCGGGCGTAGGGGAGGATGGGGAAATTGGTGGTCAAACGAAAACCGCCAGTTGAAAACATAAAATTATGTTTCGCTTTATAAAATTATATTTCAATTGGCGAAGAAGTCAAGTAGAAACTTTGTTCTTGAATAAAATCACATGTTATGCTACCCGTGCATTGCTTGTTTCATGAAACAAAAGCAAAGGCCGCCCTATTTCAGCTGGCATAGGGAATAGATTACCATCCATTCTTAGGTTGTCCGGATACTAGAATTTGTGCACAGCGAGTAAAATGGCAACCACTCTTATATGGATGAGGAAACTGTTTATGGGCGTGCAAAAACTGACGTATACCAACCCAGTCTGGGATGGCTACTTGGCGGATCCTTTTGTCTTGAAGCATCAGGATGAATATTGGGCGTACGGCACAAGCGATCGGCAAAGCAACCGACGCTGGTTCCCGGTGCTCCATTCGACGGATCTGGCACACTGGGAATATCTGGGGGGCGCGCTCGAGCCGATCCGTGACTCGGATGCGACGGCGTATTGGGCGCCCGAAGTCGTCCACAGGCATGGTCTCTTTTATATGTATTATTCGACGGCAACGGATTCAGGGGACGAGAGTCATCGCCTGCATGTGGCGACTGGCAAGCATCCTGCAGGGCCCTTTGAGGATCTGGGACAAATTCATTTACCTGTCGAAGGGTTCTCGATTGATGCCCATCCTTTCCAGGATCCCAAGGATGGCCAGTGGTACTTGTTCTTTGCCAAGGATTTTTTCGATGCGCGAGTCGGGACCGGTGTTGCCGTCGTGCCGCTTGCCGACGACATGATCACACCGCTTGATCAACCGCGCACGGTCATCCGTGCTTCTTCCGATTGGCACATCTACCAGCGCAATCGGAGCATCTACGGGCGCACCTGGGATGCCTGGCACACGATCGAGGGACCGTTTGTCCTCTTCCACAACGATTTATATTATTGCCTGTATTCGGGAGGCTCGTGGCAGACCGCCGACTATGGCGTCGGATTTGGCGTCGCCGAGCATCCCCTCGGGCCATATCGCGACGACTGGAACTTGGAAGGTCCGGCCGT
>JBKPQD010000305.1:0-2935 GCA_046733915.1 Chloroflexota bacterium | reverse complement strand
AATTCCACCAGTTCCCCCAGCCAGAATAGTCCGGTGAAATCTGAGACGCGGGCAGCTTGCTGCATGTTGTGCGTCACGATCACGATTGTGTAATCCTTTTTCAACTCGGCGATCAGCTCTTCGATCTTCAGTGTAGCGATTGGGTCAAGGGCAGATGTGGACTCATCCATCAGAATTACCTCCGGCTGGACGGCGACGACGCGGGCAATGCACAATCTCTGCTGCTGACCCAGCGAGAGGCCGAGGGCATCCGAGCGCAAATCGTCTCGCACTTCATCCCATAATGCCGCTGCACGCAAAGACTTCTCGACCACCTCATCCATGTTCACGTTCATACCCATCACACGTGGACCAAAGGCAACATTATCATAAATGGATTGCGGAAACGGGTTTGGCTTTTGGAAGACCATTCCCACGCGTTGTCGGAGCGTCACGACATCCATATCTTCGTCATAGATATTTTGCCCATTCAAAAGGATCTTGCCATCCACGTGGGTACCTGCAATCGTATCGTTCATCCGATTCAAACAACGCAAAAAAGTGGATTTTCCACAACCGGAAGGACCAATCAAGGCGGTGACTTCACGCGGCAAGATTTCAAGGTTGATGTTCGATAAGGCTTTTGACGTACCGTAATAAAAATCTAGGGCTTGAATGGAAAATACGGGAGACTCATGCACAGTAGCCATTTTATCCAATTAACTTTTGAATGGAACTTAGAAAAAAATACAAAATTGCAGAAATAACCGCCGCGGCAGGGATGGTTAAGATCCATGCCCAAACAATGCGTCCCGCTACATTCCAGCGCACAGCAGACAGGCGGCGCATCGAACCCACGCCGACGATCGCTCCTGTAATGGTGTGCGTGGTGGAAACAGGAATCCCAAAGTGTGTAGAGGTAAAAAGAGCCACCGCACCAGCCAGTTCTGCCGCGAAGCCTCCCATCGGTTTTAGCTTGGTGATCTTAGACCCCAAGGTGTGAATAATACGCCAGCCGCCCGATAATGTCCCCAGCCCGATCGCGGTATGCGCCATAAGGACGATCCAAAACGGGATGAATAGAGAGCCGTCTGGCGCGATGACTAACGGTCGCAGAGAAGGATGTGTAAACAGCACCCCGGCGATAATTCCCATTGTTTTCTGCGCATCATTTGTCCCGTGACCCAAGCTGTAGGCCGCGGCTGAGAGCAGTTGCCCACGCCGAAAGAATCGATCTGTCTCTTTAAGGGTCTTTTTGCGGAATATCCAATAGATTGCAACAATGAATAATCCTCCAAGAATCATACCGATGAGTGGCGAGAGCACAATGAACGCGAGCGTCTTTGTCCAGCCTTTGGCGATAATTACACTGAACCCTGCTTTGACGATCGCCGCGCCTGCGTATCCGCCAATCAACGCATGAGACGAACTTGTGGGCAAGCCGATGTACCATGTATAGAGGTCCCACAGAATTGCGCCGAATAATCCTGCCATAATGACAACGGAATCCACCTTCGACACATCGATCAATCCACTGCCAATCGTTTTGGCAACCGCCGTGCCAAACGTAAAAGCCGCTACGAAATTGAAGAAAGCTGCCCAAAGAACTGCCTGACCCGGTGTCAACACACGCGTCGTGACCACAGTAGCAATGGAATTTGCCGCGTCGTGGAATCCATTTACATAGTCGAAAATAAGCGCAATACCGATGATGAAAATGACGAAGAGAATGCTGGTGTTAGGCATTTTTGATCAGCACTCTTTGTAATACATCACCGATGTCTTCCATGCGGTCGGTCACTGATTCCAGGCGCTCATAAATTTCCTTCCAAATGATGAAATGAAACGCATCATCGCGCTTTGCCGATACCTCCTTCAACCCCTGCCAAAAAATCTGATCCGCCTCGTGCTCAAGATCATTGATCCGGACGATATGACTGCGAATCTTATCCGATTGCCGGCGATTCCGCATCATCGGAAACACCGCGTTGACTTCCTTCGCGCATTTATAGATGAGGACACCCAATTGACGAGCTAATTTGGTTGGCTGTCCAATCTGAAAGATAGAGATCCGCACAGCCACCGACTCAATTTCATCCAAGGCGTCGTCTACGGCAGCGATCAATTGCTGTGCGTCTTCGTGATCAATCGGTGCGATCAAGGAGACGTTTGCCAGATCTGTGACTTCGTGGACGATATTATCCCCTTTCGTTTCGATTTCGGTCAACATTGTGACCTTCTTCTCTACATCCACATAATCATCGAGCAAATCTTGTAGCAGACGCGCCCCTTCCAAAAGATTATCACTCGCCTGCTCAAATAAGTCGAAGAATTTTGTCTGACTGGGAAGCAGCGAAAAGCTGGGCATAGACATCCTCCTGGAGATAATTTAAACATCCCTTTGATACGCTCTCATTCTACTATGAGTCTCTGTAGAAGGAATTTATCGCAACCGTTTTTAGGAAAAAAACTTATGCTTTATAATTTATGTAGTGAAACGAACATTCTTCCTCCTTCTTCTTTTCGTCTGTATTCTTTCCTCCTGTAATTCGTCCTCTTCTGAACCAAGCTCTTCCAATTCTCAAGCCTCCTACATCCAAAACAAAGGCTCGGACACCATTGTCAATCTTGCCTTGGCATGGGCGGAAAAATACCAGGCCGAGCATCCCGATGTCCGCATATCGGTCACCGGCGGCGGCTCTGGGACGGGAATCGCTGCCCTGATTAATAAGACTGTCGATATCGCCAATGCCTCCCGCCAGATCAAGCCGGAGGAAGTGGACCAGGCCAAAGCGAATGGCGTTGACCCTGTGGAGCATATTGTCGCCCGGGATGCGATCGCCGTGATCGTGAACCCGGAGAACCCGGTCAACCAATTGACTCTGCAGCAGATCTCGGATATGTATAGCGGCAAAATCCAGAACTGGTCGCAGGTCGGTGGGGAGGACAGGCCCAT
>JBKPQD010000304.1:0-4354 GCA_046733915.1 Chloroflexota bacterium | reverse complement strand
GTCCGGTTCAAGGCGCAGACCGCCACCAGTTCGGCGACGTCGAGCATGTTGCCCAGCTCCCAGGCGTTGAGCAACTCGGTGTTAAAAATCTTGCCGGTATCGCTGACGCGCACATGCTTGTAGCGTTCCTTCAACTCCTGGATTTTATCCAAGGCTCCTTCCATGATACTGCCCGTTCGATAGATGCCGACATCGTTGAACATGACCTGCTTCATTTCCGTGGCGATGTCAAACGCGTTCGCATCTCCAGATCCATTGCGTAGCGCCTCAAACTGGGACCTGGCGGCCGTGTCCGCATCAACAGGCAGGTTTTCGTAAGCGGCCTGCTTTGCATACTCGGCCGCGCGGAGTCCGGCATGTTTGCCGAACACCACCAGATCAAGCAAGGAATTGGTTCCTAAACGATTGGCGCCATGGACAGAGACGCAAGCGCACTCGCCGGCGGCATATAACCCCGGGAAGACCGTATTCTTGCTGTCGATCACCACTTCGCCAAATTTATTCGTTGGGATGCCACCCATCGTATAATGCGCGGTCGGCTGAATCGGCATCATCTGTGTCAATGGGTCCACACCGAGATAGACACGGCAGAAATCGATGATATCAGGCAATTTCTTCAGGACCTGTTCGCCGGTGATCACGTACGGTGTGCCATCGGGATTGGTGCGCCCATCCATCGCCGCGTACTTGATGACCGACTCGGGACGCACATCCAGATAAACATAATTCGAGCCGTTGACCCCGCGTCCCTCACGAATCTCGGTGTAGATCGCGCGCGAGACCACATCACGGGAAGCCAGATCTTTTACCGTCGGCGCGTATTTCGGCATGAAACGCTCACCGTTACCGTTGATGAGAACGCCGCCTTCGCCGCGTACACCTTCCGTGATCAGAATCCCCAGCTTATAAATTCCCGTCGGGTGGAATTGAAAAAACTCCATATCTTCGAGAGGCAAACCGCGGCGCAGAAGGACGGCAGCGCCATCGCCTGTGTACGCGTAGGCATTGGAAGTCACTTCAAAGATGCGACCATGTCCGCCGGTGGCGAAAATCACCGCTTTGGCGTGGAAGGTGTGTAGTTCGCCGGTGGCAAGCTGCACGGCGACAACGCCCGCGGCTTTGCCGTTGACGATGATGAAATCAAGCACTTGATACTCATCGAAGAATGTAACCTTGTTCTTCAAGCACTGCTGGTACAGTGTTTGCAGAATCATGTGCCCGGTACGGTCCGCAGCATGTGCCGCACGGCGAACGGGCTTGCCGGTCACGTTGTTCGTGTGCCCGCCAAACGGGCGCTGTGAGATCTTGCCCTCCGGCGTTCGGTCAAAGGGAAGTCCCATATGCTCTAGCTCGAGAACCGCGTCGATGGCTTCGTTGGTCATGAATTCGATCGCGTCCTGGTCGCCAAGATAATCAGAACCCTTCACCGTATCGTACATATGCCATTCAGGCTTGTCTTCCTCGTAGTTGCCCAATGCCGCACTGATGCCGCCCTGTGCTGCACCGGTATGCGAGCGGGTGGGATAAAGCTTGCTAATGACCGCCGTCTTCGCGCCGCGGGAGGCATACAACCCCGCCATGAGTCCCGCCCCACCCGCGCCGACGACCACAACTTCAAACTGATGAACATTTGCCATGAAAAAAGAGCTCCTGAGTTATGTCATTCTGAGAAGCGCTAAAGAATCTCCGATTTCAAAACACGGGATTCTCCCCGGCATCGAACCATGATTTTCTTAGCAAATCAGGCGGTGTCGCTACTTGCCTTCGCTCAGAACGGCACAGTTATTACTTGGTCCAAATCACATACATCGCAATGAGACTTGCGAGAATTGCATAGGCAATAATGAAATTACGAAACCAGCGCCGTGCCACCGCGCCGGTGAAGTAATCATCCAAAATTTCCAGCAGGCCATGCACGCCATGCCCACAGACAACCAGGAGGAAGGCGGTGACCATCAGCTTGGCAAGGATGGTCATCCATACCTGGCCAAGCGGATTCTGCGCTGCGTTCGGAAAAAACGCCCAGTACAAAATATCGCCTACATTTGCACCGGTCTGCATACTTAGGATTAACGCGCCCAGAAGCCCGGCGAGGATTAAACCGTACATCGCAATGACGGTGAAGCGCGTGAACCCCCACATAAAGGTCTCAAAATTTAAACCGCGTTTGGAAACGGGCAGGACTCGGCTCGCCATCGTCAGCCTCCCCAGGCGTTGCGTAAGAGCACAATCAGGGCGAACCCCGCTACGATGGCGTATACCGCCCATTCGATATTAATGGCGGTACGAAAATGCTCAATCCATTTTGGGTAAATATCGAGCAGAGTGATCCTCAGTCCATTTATGGCATGGAACAAACCGAATACCAGTAGAATCAGTTGAAAAAACAGGTTACCAAACACAGCTCTGGCAAAACCGACTCCCAACAGCGACAGAATGTAGAACGTGAAGAAAATGAACAGCGCCGACCCGCCAATACGGTGCAAAATATAGGTCAGATATGGACTCCCGCCCCGATACCGCAAGCCTGTCCCCAAGCTGACGTTCCTCTTCAAACTCATTGAAGCCTCCGAACTGAATTGATCGATCCAATCGTATTTTACCCTCTCATTATCCGAAATGCCACTTTAAAACAAAACCGCGCTCTGATGGACGCGGTTTTTCATTCGCACTATTTACTTGACAGTTCGCGGCGGTGGTGCGAACTCTTCCAACTGCTCCACTACATCCGCCAGGGGCATGACCTTGGCGACCTGCGATTTCTTCTTTCCAAACCCGATACTATCCAGTACCAGCGTCCGCTTGAGCAACTGGATAGCAAACGCTGGATCCACGCCTTTGGGACACGCCACGGAACAGGCGCCCGCCATGTGGCACTGGTACGGTCCGTGGAAGATGTCGATTGCTTCGAGACGATCCTGCAGGCCGCAATCCCGGTTGTCGGCGGTGTACCGATACGCCTGGGCGAGTGCTTGCGGACCCAGGAAGAGCGGATCGGTGGCTACGGTTGGGCAGGCTGCCAGGCACAAGCCGCATTTGATGCAGTAGGTAAACTGACTATAGGCTTCACGTTCTTCCGCCGATTGCAGGAACTCCCCGGTGGGCTCATCCACTTCTGTAGAATTCGTGTGAATAATGAATGGCTTGACGGCAGCATGTTTTTCGATCAGTGGCGTCAGGTCTGGAACCAGATCTTTGACGTTCGGATAGTTCGGCAGCGGTGCAACCGTAACGACATCCGAGTGGAGGTGCAGTACTTGCGTCTGGCAGGCAAGCATAGGCAAATCGTTGATGAACATGCCACAGGAACCACAAACGCCCATCCGGCAGGACGATCGCCATGCCAGTGTCGGCTCCTGCTCCGCCTTGATCTGGTGCAGCGCCTCCAGGACGGTCATGCCATCCCGGACGTTCAATCTGTAGGCATCCCAATGAGGTGCAGAGTCGGTATCGGGGTCATATCGGCGGAGGCGGAAGGTGATCTCGCGCGGAGATGATGTTGGTGATGCAGTCATGCTTAGCCTCCAGCCTTAAAGGTAAATGTCCACCAAGTCACATAGGTGCCCAGCGCAAAGATTAGCAGTCCAAACGTAAGAATACCAACATCCACAACTTTGATGAGCCTGGGTGTAAGGGGTAGCTCGCGTAGAATACCGCGTAATCCATACAGCCCATGATACAAACCCGCAATCAGCAACAACATATAAATGACGAATTGCGCCACGCTTTTACCACGGGCGATCATCGTTCCAAATTCGCGCGCCTTGTCCACGCTCTCGCCGTAAAAGACAGGCGCATAGTGCATGATGGCAAAGTGCATGCCAAGCAACACCGCGATGACGGGAATCACCAGGATGTGCAAAGACCATAAACGTGTTTCGCGCATAGTCAATCTCCTACTTGAAGAACATACTCGACCCACCAAATATGATGAGTAGGCCCGCCAGAATCATGACCACGTAGGTCAACGGACGGTGGCGTTTTACCGATGTTGAATACGGATAGACAGGCTCTTGCGGTTTGCCTAGGAAAAAGCCCAATTCCACCAAGATCAAGCGCACGCCGTTCATCGCATGGAAGACCGCCATGGCGAAAAGCAAATACTCGATTACTTTGAATGGCGGCGAAGCAAATAACCCCATTAAGCTTGCCCAGGCCTGCTCGCCGCGCATACGGTTCGCCGTTTCAATAATGTGCAGCACCATGTAAGCGATCAAGCCCAAACCGGAGAGGCGATGTCCCAGATACAAATAGCGCTCAATCGTATAACGGCCACCGTAGACCCAGCCTTTAACTCCCAGACGATTGTTGTAGGCAATTGGTTTTCGATTCATAACTAATACTTCCTCTCGAC
>JBKPQD010000303.1:0-2470 GCA_046733915.1 Chloroflexota bacterium | reverse complement strand
GATATTCATTGCAGTCTCGTGGGCTCGGAGATGTGTATAAGAGACAGTCCAAGAAGTTCGCACCGAACGAAATCACGAGGTCCGCATTGCCTATGTCGAAGAAGGGCATGCCAGCCTGTCCAAAGAGATTTTCGGCGGCTTTGCTTAATGTGGCTTGGCCATCAAACAAGCTCGAGGCGCTAAAGCGAATGGGAGCGGGCGCACCGGCGGCAGTTGTAAGATCAGAGATAATGTCAAAGAGATGATCGGAGGTCGTCCCCATCAGGAATGCGACGCCAGCGGGATCCTTGAGCGCATTTGCAACTACCTGAATTGCATCCTCCCACTTCATGTTCGGTTCGGCATCCTGGAACGTAGCATCATAGAGGGCTTCGCCGCGTTTGTGCTTGATGGGGCCGCGCACACGGTTTGGATTGTATAATCCCTCCAAGGTGACTTGACCGCGTGCGCAGGTCTTGCCTAGGTTGACAGGATTGTCTGGGTTGCCTTCTACTTTTATGGCGCGGCCCTGCATGGTACGGACGATCAGCCCACAGCCTGCCGCGCATTCGCGGCATGTGGTGGCGTAATATGTGCTCAAGCCATTGTAGGTGTACTCGGGCATTCTTGAATAGGGTTCGCGCTGGACATACCGCGAGGCGGGCCCACAACCGGTTACGGCGGCGGTGGTTGCTGCACCTATAGTGGCAAGCTTGAGAAAATCACGCCGGGAGATGTTTTCACTCATAGTCTATTTTCCTTTTTACCCGGTTTAATAATGACAGGTTCCACAATCGGTGAGTTTTGTGAGCCTCTCCGGATCGTTGGCAAATCTAGATTTATGACAGTTTAAGCACCAGCCCATGTTCATGACTTGCGGGTTCTTGGCAATGGTTACCTTGGTCATATCCCCATGGCAGGTCTCACAATTTAAGCCCGCCGCAATGTGCGGACGGTGCGTGAAATGGACAAAGTCTGGCACCTGTGCAACCGGCACCCAGGCAATCTCCTTGTTATTCAAAACGTAATCTTTTAGTACTGCCAGCTTGGGACTTGTATTTGTTTTTGCGATCTGCTGGTGACAACCCCAGCATTTGGTCAACGTAGGCAATCCAGGAGAGGGTCCGCGCAGGGCGCCCGGGTGACAATATAAGCACTGGATGCCCAACCCGACATGCAAGTTGTGGGGAAAATCAATTGGCTGAGCGGGGGGCTGTTGGGTTGTATAAATTCCAAATGCAGCAAGACTGAAAAACGCGAGAGCAGCGATCAACACAGCGACCCGCCCAATGGGTTGATAGAGCCATTGCAATATATTCCTGATCATGCATTCTCCTGTGGCAAGATAATTTCAAGCGTAATGAAGTCATACATAATTTGGCACACCTGCAGTTGTCCAACAACGCGGCACACGTATTGAATTGTCACAAATAGAGAGATGTGGTCCGCTTCAAACACAAACCCGTCCCTATCATTATAAAATGATGGGACGAGTAAACGCATCACAATGAACGAATCTGAGAGATCAACTCTGCTCCTCTGTGTTACTGAACCCCGCCAGTAACGTCGGCATTATACTGCAAAAATAAACCGAAGTACATATAAAGGATAATTTTGGTGCGAGTGGGCGCATGTTATACTTGCAGAAGAATACAACACAAGCTTAATGTACCTATGAACAAACTCGTTCGCCCGGCCCTCATGATGGGATTGAGTTTATTTTTAGCGCTGATGAGCTCTGCGCTGACATGCTCGGCGCAGGTCACGCCCTTGCGCAATCTTTCCGGGGCTACTCTGCTGTTTCAAACCACCCCTACACCGCAGGTACAGGATAAATCAGAAGTGGGGTCCACCGATCAGATTGTCATCATGGGTGGTGTAATCGTGATCATTATTTTTGCCCCCATATTCATCAGCCGCAAAGCCTGGCGCTGAACTGGCAACTTGGAATTAAATAATCACGCGGACGAGAACTCGTCCGCGTGATTGAATTTAGGCTGACTTTGCTTCTTCGCGTCCCATCACATCCATCACGGCGACGGAGGCGATCTGCACGATGGCGTTCACATCGTCACCGGTTTGGAGCACATGGACCGGTGCGCCCATACCGAGCAGGATCGGTCCGATCGCTTTGGCGTTGCCGAGGCGAGCCAGTAACTTGTAGGCGATGTTCGCCGATTCCAGCGAGGGGAAGACCAGGACGTTTGCATCTTTGACCGCGCTGAACGGATAGCGATTTTCGATGATCTCAGCCACAACGGCCGTATCGGCCTGCATCTCGCCGTCCACTTGCAAGTCCGGGCGGCGTGACTTCGTCAGTTCCACGGCGCGGCGCACCTTGTCGGAGAGTGGATGCGGGGTCGAGCCAAAATTGGAGAAGGAGAGAAATGCCACGCGAGGATCGATCTCCAGGCGTTTGGCAAAATCCGCTGCCAGGCAGGCGATATCTGCAAGGTCTTCGGCGCTCGGCTCAATGTTGACTGTGGCATCC
>JBKPQD010000302.1:0-2724 GCA_046733915.1 Chloroflexota bacterium | reverse complement strand
CACAAGTAGTTTACTGATCATCGCACTCCCCCATTGGAATGTCTTGTACGAAAAGATTCTGCAAACTGTTGAGTCCTATCATCAAAATTATCCGCTGAGACGCGGCATTCCACGTGAAGAGCTCAAAAGCAGATTGAATCTGCCCGCGCGGGCGTTCAATTTATTGATTACAAATTATGTGTCACGAAACATTCTCAAGGACAGCAACAACTATATCGCCAAGCCTGAACATGAGATCAAGTTCGATACCAACCAGCAAGTCAAAGTCCAGGCATTGATGCAAAAGTTCGAGCAGAATCCGTATAGTCCACCCAATATTAAGGAGTGTCAGACAGAGGTCGGCGAAGAAATTCTGGGTGCATTAATCGAACGAAATGAATTGGTCGCAGTCTCGCCCGAGGTAATTTTTCGCAAACAGGATTATGATCTAGCGGTAACAAAGGTTAGGCGCGCCATTGAAGAGAATGGAAAGGTATCGCTGGCCGAGGTGCGGGATCTTTTCAATACCAGTCGCAAATATGCGCAGGCATTCCTGGAACATCTCGACTCGATTGGGATCACTGTTCGTGAGGGAGACGTTCGAATACTGAGAAAGAAATGATCAATCTACGCCGCTTTTTTACTCCCCCGATTTTTGAAGATGAGGTCAAGACACGTCAGGCAAATTTATTGAACATCATATTATGGGGGCTACTCCTGATTCCAATTCCGTATGTGCTATTTCAATCGATTGTGGCCCCTGAAAATCTGAGACGGACTCTCATTCAGGCTGGATTTGGTGAAATTGCAAACATAACTCTATTATATGTTTTGCACCGTGGTTACGTGCGCACTGCCTCCATCCTGCAAGTTTGCCTGTTCTGGCTTTTTTTCACCGTTTCAGCATTTACAAGCGACGGTGTGCATGGAGAAGCCTATCTGCTCGGATATCCACTTGTCATTGTCATTACGGGGATTCTATTGGGTGAGCGCACCACTACCCTGGTCACTCTGGCGTCATTAATATCGGGCGGTCTGATGGCTTATGCAGAAATTCAAAACGCGCTCGTTGTCAATATTGCGAGAAATCCCGTTTCGCTCTGGATGATTAGTCTGGCAATCTTTCCCATGAGTGCCGCATTACAGCATCTGGCTTCGCGTGAGACCCGCAAGGCGCTTTCACGAGCCCGCGCCAGCGAAGTGAAATACAGTCTGATCTCACAAGTCAGTTTGGATTATTCGTTCTCGACCGAGTTGAATTCAGAAAGCAATATGCGTCTCAACTGGGTTGCGGGTGCCTTTGAAAAAATCACGGGCTATACATTTGAAGAATATATATCGAACGGAGGCTGGCTGGGGCACCTGTACCCGGAGGATAAAGAAAAAGACGCGCAAGCGCTGGAAAAATTAAAGACCAATCAACAGGTCGTTCATGATATTCGGACCTATACAAAAACAAGGGAAGTGCAATGGGTGCGCGTATATGCCCATCCGGTATGGGATGACAAGCAAAACCGTTTGGTCGGCATCGTAGGGGCTGTGCAGGATATTACCAAGCAACATGAGGCAGAGGAACGTGAACTGCACCGGCGCGCCATGCTTGAAAAGGTTGTCCAGCTCGGAAAACGCGTGACGGAAGTCAATGATCTACGAACAACACTTGAGAGAATCTGGCATGGAGTGCATGACGAACTAGGTTTTGATAGACTGGCAATCTTTCTTTATGATGATGAAACTAATTCAGTTCACGGCACACTAGGCACCGATGATTACGGCAATATCGTCGAAGAATGGAATTACACACGCTCCCTGGTCCAGGAAAAAGGCTCATCTTTCACGCGCACCCTTGAAACGCCGGATGGCGTCTACATTACCCACAACTTCAGCGCCGAGAACAATGTTCCCGAAGGTCATGAGATGTATGCTGTAGAAGACTTTGCAGCAGTTGCTGCTTGGGCCGGCGACAAACCCGTTGCAATTATTACAGCGGATAATGCTCCTTCGAGGCGTCCGATCCGTGATGAACAACTGGAAGCGTTAAGGCTATTCGGAGGTTATGCCGGCCTGGCCCTTGAGAACGCCAAGCTCAATGATGCGCTTCAAAACGAATTGGAAGAAGAAAAACGACAGGAGGATCGTGAAGCGCGCCGACGTGTCGTTCTGGAAAAAGTAGTGCAACTGGGAAAACGCGTGACGGAAGTCAACGATTTGCGGAACACAATTGAAAGGATTTGGCACGGAGTACATGACGATCTGGGTTTTGATCGCTTAGGGATCTTTCTCTATAATCCCGAACGCAACTCAATGGACTCGACATTAGGTACCGATAATTACGGGCAAATTGTGGAAGAGTGGCACTTGTGGTATCCGCTCTCTGAGATTGCAATATTTATCCGTCTATTGGAACAACCCGATGGCGTTTATTTCACACGGAATTACGACGTTGAAAACGAAATTGGAGAAGACAGCGATATGTATGGTGTGAAAGATTATGCCGCCGTCGCGGCCTGGGCAGGTGACAGACCGATCGCTGTGATTTGTGTGGACAACTTAATCACGAAACGTCCAATCGGCAATGAAGAATTGGAAGCTCTACGTCTGTTTAGTGGCTATGCCGGTCTCGCAATTCAGAACGCCCGCTTGAACAATGCTTTAGAAAATGAATTGACCCAACGGCAAGCCTTTATCGATGAACTCGAATCAAAGAATGCAGAGCTCGAACGATTCACGTATACTGTTTCGCAC
>JBKPQD010000301.1:0-2093 GCA_046733915.1 Chloroflexota bacterium | reverse complement strand
CTTTTGGGCCTCGTGATTGTCAAATTGAGTGTTTAGAACTCGATGGGTCTCTGCATCCCGGGCAAAAATCATCACGCCGCTGGTGATTTTGTCCAGACGATGGACGACAAATATTTTTCCATATTGTTCTTCAAGCGTTTTAACAAGATAATCGGAATTCTTTTCCCAGCCGTCGGGCAGGACGGATAGCCCGGCCGGTTTATTTACAACAACTAAAGAATTGTCTTCATAAATAATTTCCATCGTCGCTACACCTGAGGTGGCAACCGTGTTGGAACCGCCGCTTGAGCAGTGGATATTGCTTTCTTGGCAAGACGGGCATGCTTCAAACCAGTAGCCCAGCACATGATTGCGCCCCCTAGGAAGAAAAGACTATAAGTCAATAAGGCGACGAGTAAAAAGACTGCCGCCGAAATATATAAGTCATTGGCGGAGATACGATACGAGAACCATTTTCGATAGGCAATCTGTCCATCGACGCCTCCGCTTTTTCGAACCTGTTGGATGATTGCCACATTGCGCAGGTGACGAGCATGGATGGCAACTTCTAACAACAAAAACATTCCAAGGTACAGGGGATAGGCCCATATCAGATAGATACTTAGTCTGGTAATCCACCAAATCAGAAGGATTAACAGGCTGTATAAGATCAATAAAGTAAGATGCAGCCCGGAAATAGGTTTCAGCGCGTCAATGTCTTTTTGATAGTGTGGGGTTAATTCGAAGCTTCCTTCGAACTGGATATGGCCAATTTCGCGAAATCCGCGTGCACAGTAAAGGGTTAGATAGTAATCACTCGCGTAAAGAAGGATCCACAGAATGATTCCGTACCATGGATTCGTGGTCAGCCAGTATTGCATGGGCGGATTATAACCTTGGGAAGGTCTAAAAGTGCCTTGTCCAACCCTTGACTTTAACGTAACGTTAGGGTTTAAGATAGCGCCATGTTCACAGTAAAGCAACTCGCGAAACTTGCCGGCGTCACGCCGCGCACCCTTCATCATTACGATGAGATTGGGCTTCTCAAGCCGTCCCGTGTGGGCGATAACGGCTATCGTTATTACGGGGAGGAGTCCGTGCTACGGCTCCAGCAGATTCTGTTCTATCGTGAACTGGATATTCCGCTGGAAGACATCAAGAAGATCATGGGACGCCGTGACTTCGATGTGCTGGGTGCGTTGCATAGCCACAGGGAAGCATTACAAAAGCAGGTGAGACGTTTGAACCGCCTGATCAATACTGTGGACAATACAATCAATCATTTGAAAGGAACTACGATGATGAGCGACAAAAGCCTCTTTGAAGGTTTTAGTGAAGAAGAGCAGCAGAAATATGCTGTAGAAGCAGAACAAATGTATGATCCCGAAACCGTGCGCGAGTCCAACCGCAAGTGGAAATCCTATTCTGCAGCAAAGAAGGAATCCATCATGGCCGAAAGCAAAGCCATCTATACGGACCTGATCGCTGCCATGCCGAAGGGCGCGGCGAGCAAAGACGTCCAGGCAATCATCGAACGCTGGCGTAAGCATATGGACTACTTCTGGACTCCGAAGCTGGATCAACTTCTAGCCCTCGCCAACGGCTACAACGATGACCCGCGCTTCAAAGCAAATTTCGACAAAATGCACCCGCAGCTTGCCGAATTCATGCGTGAAGCGGTGAAGGTCTACGTGGCAAATCAAAAGAAATAATCGACAAGATCGTCAGAGTGGACGATCCGATTGCAAAGAAAGAGAGTGAAAATGACCGAAGAAATTTATCCGATGCCTTCATTCCCGACCCTGATTGTGAAGGATGTAGCAGCATCTTCCAATTTTTATCAAAACGTACTGGGGTTCAAGAATATCTTTACTATGCCCGGTCAAGATGGAAGGCCGAGTCTTGTCCACCTGCGTTGGGCCAAGTATGCGGATTTGTTAATCACGAAATCACGCGATGGTAAGGAAATGACAGAACCGAAAGGCATAGGGATATCTCTGAACTTCAACATGTTTGAACACTTCAACGGCGACATGGATGCATTTGCAAAACACGCCCGTGAAAATGGCGCAAGTGTAGTCGGCCCCGTGAACCAGCCGTGGAATGTACGCGAA
>JBKPQD010000300.1:0-7367 GCA_046733915.1 Chloroflexota bacterium | reverse complement strand
ACCCGCTATCTTCGCCAATGGCTGAAAGAGAATATGCGTGGCAAATCGGTATTGAACACATTTGCCTATACCGGCAGTCTGGGAGTCGCGGCAATGGCTGGCGGAGCAAGTCGTGTGGTGCAGCTGGATTTGAACCGGCAGTTTTTGAATCTCGCCCAGGAATCGTACACACTCAACGGCTTTCCAATCCAGGAACGCGATTTCATCGCGGTCGACTTTTTCCCAGCCATCGGCCGGTTTAAACACGGTGGTGAAATGTTCGATTGCGTTCTAGTCGATCCGCCATTCTTTTCGACCACCTCCAAAGGCAAAGTGGACCAAGTCCATGAAAGCGCGCGGCTGATAAACAAAGTTCGACCACTGATTAAAGATGGCGGAACGCTCGTGGCAATCAATAATGCATTGTATGTCAGCGGCGAGGAATATATACGGACACTGGAGTCGCTATGCAAAGATGGTTATCTAAAGATCAAAGAGTTTATTCCCGTACCTGAAGATGTAGTTGGGTACAATCGGACCAGCGCGCCCATCACGGATCCCAGCCCATTTAATCATGCGACAAAGATCGTTATTCTGGATATTAAGCGTAAGTCATAAGAACATCCACCTTTAGGAGAGAATATGACACATCCACTGGTTGACCAGTTCCGCTTCACACGCCGCGAATGGCTGCGCGGGCTCGAAGGCATAACCGAAGAGGAAGCTTCGCGCCACTTTGCGGCGATGAACTGTATCAGCTGGACAGTAGGTCATCTTGCCTGGCATGAACAGCGGACGTTTTTGCAACGACCACAGGGCAAGATCATATTTCCACAATTGAATGAATTATTCGCATACGGTGCGCCGCCGAATACGCCATCTCTGAAAGAAATGATGGAGATTTGGCGGCTCGTTAGCGAAACAGCCGATCCTTTCTTGGATACGCTCACGACCGACGCCTTACAAACGGATTTGCTGTTGAATGGCGAGCCTGTGGGCCAATCGCTTGGCTCGGCATTACGACGTATTACCTACCATTACTGGTATCACATCGGTGAGATCCAGGCGATCCGTCAGATACTTGGGCACACGAATCTGCCAGAGTATGTGGGCGACATCGAGACAGAAGCCCCATATCGACCGGAGTAACCTTTCACCGTCATGAACACGTTGTATGTGAGCGATCGCAAAAAGTGGCGAGCCTGGCTTCGTAAGAATTACAAGACTGCCACAGAGATCTGGCTGGTCTACTATAAAAAAGCGACAGGCAAGCCCCGCATCGACTACAACGACGCGGTCGAAGAGGCGCTGTGCTTTGGTTGGATCGACAGCACGGTCCGCACGATTGACGCGGAACGATTCGCCCAACGCTTTTCACCCCGCAAACCAAATAGTAAGTATTCCCCCGCCAACAAGGAACGACTGCGTTTCTTACTTAAGAAGAAACAAGTAATCAAAGAAGTACGCGAAACATTGGGGAATCTTCCAGCGGAAAAGTTTGTCATCCCTGAAGATATTCTTGCCGAGATCAAAGCTAACAAACAGGCTTGGAAACACTTTCAGAAATTCTCCCCGGCCTACAAACGCATCCGCATCGGATTCATCGAGGGTGCGCGCAAACGACCTGCTGAATTCAAGAAGCGACTTAACTACTTTATTAAGATGACGGAACAAAATAAACAATTTGGATTCGGGGGCATCGAGAAGCATTATTAATTCGCTCGAACTGGCATCGCAGATTCTTTCTGCTGCGCGGGAATTCGGCTTAAAACAAAGTTGGTTGTTCGGGCATATCGGGTTTGAACTCATCCCACGGTAGCGCAGGCAGATCCACATGCTGCGCGACGCGGTGATACAGCTCCCGGGCAATGAGGGGCGCGGTCAGGTTTTCGGGCGAATGACAAAATACATAGGCATCGGCACCTGCCTGGAGCTGCGATGCGAGATAAGTCTCCCACTCATCCAAAAATGGATCATTGAAGTTCAGATCAGGATGACCAATATAGCGTATGAAGACAAAGTCCGTGGTACGCGCCGGAATCACAGGGACATCGGGCTTGCGTTCCCGGGTGCCTACTAAACTGCCATAGGTAGTCCCATCCAGGATCTCATCGCCCGCCAAATCTCGGATTGGGCGAGTATCGATGGTGACCCGCGCCATGTTATGTTCGGCAAGCAGCTGATTCAGTTCGTCATTATAGGGCGGGTCAAACCAATCCAAATGACGAACCTCGACCGCCAAGCGAACGTCCTGCGGCCAAGCGTCGAGAAAGGCTTGCAGTTCACCGATCACCTGAGGAGAGAAGCGCGGCGGCAGTTGCAGGAACATCGGCCCCAGCCTCTCGCCAAGACCTTGCATAACATCAATGAATTGCTGTGCACGCGGAATGTTATCAATCAAGGTCCCTTCATGGCTGATCGCTTTAGGGACCTTGGGGCAGAATCGAAACGTTGAAGGTGTCTCCGCGACCCAGCTCTCCACTGTCTTCTGGGCTGGAACCGCATAAAACGTGGTGTTGCCCTCAATGGTCGTCACGCGGCGTGCATATTCACGCAAAAAATCCCTAGGTTTTGTATCCGCCGGATAAAAATTGCCTACCCAGCCTTTGAATGACCAGACAGGACAGCCAATGTATAAGGTCATAATTCAAGTATACCTCCGCCAAAATGAACAAGTTGTACTCTTTAAAACGTAATGAGAACGGCAGGGTTATTCTATAACATTTCCAATGATGCCCGTCTATTCTTCGAAACACGAGGGTCATTTGGTAAAATTGGGTGACCCAAGTGGTGCGACTTCATTACATCATTCCAGGATTGCGGTATAAGTAAGCCATAAGAAAGGCAGACAAGAATATCGGTCTTTGCAGGGCAAAGTGAGATCGGGATCTCTGAAAACAACTACGTCCCGGTTTTTGCCATGGGTTGGCAACCCTGTAATCCTTTAATAATAGGAAACGCACGGGAATCATTTCATGGACACTTCCATTCCCTCATCTAAAATCGCTTTGCCAAAGTTTACAGTGGAGGAAAGCAAGGGCTTGCAGGATTATTGGACAGTGTACGAAGAGCACCGGCAGAAGATCACCGCTGATCTGGTTGATCTGGCGGGAGAATTTCCAGCATTTAAATTCATATTACAGAATTCGTCCCTGCAACCCACACCCGAGCAACAAAAATCAAACATTCAAAAGCAACACCGCGCGATTTACAACGGTGAGTGGGAACCCTACTTAGAATCTCTCTGGCAGCAAGGGAAAACATATGCCCAGGCCGGTTTGAGCTTTCACGCCTGGTTTGAAATTACAGGCGCGTTCCGCACCTTGGTTCGACCGTATTTGTTGGATGCATTCCGTGATTCACCGGAGCGATTGTTGATCGCCCTGCAGGGCGCGGATCGATTCCTTGACTTCACACTGGGTGTAATTGGCGAAAGCTATCTTGATGCAAAACAGCAGCTTATTCAGAACCACGAAAAAACCATTCAAGCGGCGAGGGAACGAGAACGATCCGATATCCGCTTTCGCGGCTTGCTCGAATCTGCTCCGGATGCAATTGTTGTTGTGGATCGCACTGGCAAGATCGTATTGGTCAACTCCCAAATGGAAAGGATGTTTCGATATGAACGTGGCGAAATCATCGGTCAATTTGTGGAAAAACTTGTGCCGGAACGGTTCTCAGACAAGCATCCCTCTCATCGCATGGGATACTTCCATGAGCCGCGCGTCCGCCCAATGGGAACCGGGCTAGAGCTGTTTGGCGTGCGCAAGGACGGGACCGAATTTCCTGTCGAGATCAGCCTGAGTCCGCTCGAGACTGAAGATGGGATGCTGGTCACCGCCTCGATACGCGATGTCACCGACCGCAAGGTTGCCGAGGAGAAAATCAAGCAATTGAACACAGACATGGAGTCACGCGCCATCCAATTAGAAGCGACCAATAAGGAACTTGAGGCCTTCAGTTATTCCGTTTCACACGATCTGCGCGCACCTCTGCGCACCATTGACGGATTCAGTCTCGCACTTCTTGAAGATTATGGCGATAAACTAGACGACGAAGGCCGCAATTACCTGATGCGCATCCGTACCGCCGCCCAGCGCATGGCACAGTTGATCGACGACCTGCTAAATCTCTCGCGGGTGACACGCTCACCATTCACTCCGGAACCAACGAATCTAAGCACCATTGTCCAGCATATTGCTCGCGAGCTGCAACAGACGGATCCGAACCGCATTGTCGATTTTTCCATTGCTCCCAATGTGATCGCTAGAAGCGATCCTCGGCTGATCAAAGTTGTGTTGGAAAACTTGTTAAGCAACGCCTGGAAGTTTACATCAAAGCAGAATTTGGCGCGGATTGAGTTCGGTGTCACTGCGGATCACGCCGATGAACCCATCTATTTCGTGCGTGATAATGGTGCCGGCTTTGATATGGCATTTGTAAACAAATTGTTTGGCGCTTTTCAACGCTTGCACGCAAATTCAGAATTTCCCGGCATTGGCATTGGTCTCGCAATTGTGCAGCGTATTATCAACAGACACGGTGGACGTGTCTGCGCGGAAGGTGAAGAAGGCAAGGGTGCCGTTTTCTTCTTTACCTTATAAATGCAAGACGAATGTATGAAGATCATGGTCTTGCAACGTCTATCCATACAACCATAGGAGCTTTTCGTGATGAGCTATAAGATGATCCTTCTGGTCGAAGATAACGCAGATGATGAAGCACTGACCTTAAGAGCGTTGAATAAAAGCAAGATTGCCAACACCATTGTCGTGGTCCGTGATGGAGCAGAAGCACTGGATTATTTATTTTGTACCGGTCCCTATGCAGACCGGAACCCGCTGGACCTACCTCAGGTGATCTTGCTTGACTTGAAGCTACCAAAGATAGATGGGCTCGAAGTTCTTCGTCGACTCCGCGCCGAGCCACGCACACATATGCTACCGGTTGTCATCCTGACTTCCTCGAAAGAAGAACAGGATTTGGTCAACGCCTATTCAAATGGTGCCAACTCCTACGTCCGCAAGCCGGTGGATTTTAATCAATTTGTAGATGCGATCCGCCAGCTCGGCCTCTATTGGCTTGTACTTAACGAGGTTCCTCCATTGTAAAGTATGGAAGAAAAGAAACTGCTGCGTATTCTTCTGGTTGAAGACTCAGATAATGACGCGCAATTATTATTGCGTGAGATACGCCGCGCTGGTTACCAGATCGAGTACACCCGCGTCGAGACGGCGGAAGCGCTGAAGCGGAATCTCGCCGAACGACAGTGGGATGTTGTTCTCTGTGACTATTCCCTGCCCCATCTCGATGCGCCGCACGCATTGGAGATCGTAAAAGGAACGGGGCTAGATTTGCCGTTCATCATCGTCAGTGGGACGATTGGTGAAGACAGTGCGGTCACCGCGCTGAAAGCCGGCGCGCATGATTTCATCATCAAAGGCAAATATGCCCGCCTCGGGCCTGCCCTCGAGCGCGAGATGCGTGAAGCGCAGATCCGTCAAGAACGCAAGCGTGCTGAGGAGGCTCTGCGCGAGAAAGAGCATTTGCTGTCCGAAGCGCAGCGCATCGGTCATATTGGCAGCTGGAGTCTCGATATTCCCAGCGACACCATGCAATTCACGGATGAGATGTACCAGCTGCTCGATGTAACCCCGGAAGAATTTCAGCATAACACGCAGGGCCTGCTCAATGTCATTTACACCGAAGATCGTCCGCTCGCCGGAAAATGGATCGGGGAAGTAAAAACGGGGCGTAGTACCAAGGAGTTGGATCTTCGCATTTTCCGCTCCAATGGCGAACTTCGTTACCTCCATTGCAGAGGCGCGGTTTTATTTGATGATCACGGAGTTCCGAAACGGTTCATTGCCACCGCGCAGGATATTTCGGAACGAAAACTTTCCGAGATCCAGATACGCCAGCAAATTTCTCGGCTGACGGCACTCCGCACAATTGATCAGGCGATTACCTCCAGTTTTGATCTGCGTTTTACGCTGGACTTGTTTCTCTCCCAGGTCATCACACAATTACAAGTGGATGCGGCGAGCATCCTGATCTTAGATGCTGCCGGGCAATCCCTTGCGTATCGAGCCACGCGTGGATTCCGCAACCCTGCGATCAAGAGCGCAGAGCTCAGCCTGGCGAAGAGTCTGGCAGGAAAAGCCGTGATGGAACATCATTTGATCCACCTCGAAAACCTGATGGACCAGCAAAATTTCGCTGCCATGAATGCCATGCAGATTGGCGAAGGGTTTGTCAGTTACTCCGCAGTTCCACTCATCGCGCGCGGAAAAGTGCAAGGTGTTCTGGAAGTCTTTCATCGCGCAGCCTTTCAGCCGTATCCCGAGTGGACGGACTTTTTGGAAACTCTCGCCGGCCAGGCGGCGATTGCCATCGATAATGCCACCCTGTTCGACAATCTGCAAAAAACCAATATTGAATTACAACAATCCTATGACGCGACTATTGAAGGCTGGTCCCATGCACTGGATTTGCGAGACCGCGAAACCGAAGGTCATACACGGCGCGTGACAGAAATGGCATTGGAGCTTGCACGCATGATGGCAATTCACGAGGAAAAGCTTGTTCACATGCGTCGCGGCGGATTGCTGCATGATATTGGCAAATTAGGTGTTCCTGATAGCATTCTTCTCAAGGCGGGTCCGCTGACGGAGGAAGAATGGCAAATCATGAAGATGCACCCTCAACTTGCCTATGACTGGCTGGCGCCAATCCCTTATCTTCGGGAAGCGGTCGAAATCCCGTATTGCCACCATGAGAAATGGGACGGTACGGGTTATCCGCGCGGGTTGAAAGAGGAAGCGATTCCCCTGACGTCGCGCATCTTTGCGGTTGCAGATGTTTGGGATGCAGTGACAAGCGACCGCTCCTATCGTCAGGCATGGTCTCACGAGCAAACGATTGAATACATCCGTCAAAACAGTGGGTTGCATTTCGATCCCGATGTGGTCGAAGTATTCCTGAAAAATATTCCCAGTTTGATCCTCCACCATTGAGGGCACTTAGTCGCCGACGAATGTCATTCAAAACGGACCACGACCACCGCAAAGCAATTCGCTTTCATTGGACAGGTTTTATGTTCCGCGTAGAAAGGAAATAAAATGGAACCAAAGCTACGCAATGAAGTTGTCCCGCTGCTCCGCAGGAGAGTAGACCAGGACGAATATCGAGCCATACGGCAATTATGGATTGCTCATTCTATTGCGGAGGATGCGCATGACATTCCTGGCTTGATGGCAACACTGACGGAGGACTGCATCTATAGCGTGGTCAACAAGGGCGTAGACTGGCATGGAAAAGCGGGGGCAACCCAATTTTATACACAGTTGCTGACGGCATTTCCTGATATCCATTTTGATTTACAGAAT
>JBKPQD010000299.1:0-2058 GCA_046733915.1 Chloroflexota bacterium | reverse complement strand
CAGCGTCGGGCAAAGCCTGATTGCTTTGAACCTTAACCTGACGATTATTCAAGCCGAATTATCCCAGGGGAATAGCGAGCAGCTCGGCACGCGGCTGGCCGATTCAATCCAGCTGGTGACGCAGGTGATTAAGCTGGTGCGGGATGTGATGTCAAACCTGCGCCCGACCATCCTGGACGATTATGGCTTGGAATCCGCTTTGCAAACCTACGTGACGGAGTTCGAAACCAGATATGGGATTCCGGTTCAATTTGAAAAAAACAATCCTTCTATCCCGCGGTTGGAGAACAGCATCGAGACCACGCTTTTACGGATCAGCCAGGAAGCACTCACCAATATCGCACGCCATGCGCAAGCCAGCCAGGCGGTCCTGGTACTGCGAATGGATGAGAAACAAGTCTATTTGACGATTGAGGATAATGGGATTGGCATTGCCCCTCCGGAGGGAGCGGAGCGCCCCCGCAGTCATGGATTGAAAATCATGCAGGAGCGTGCCGAGGCACTGGAGGGGACACTGCACATCCGATCCGCCGCGGGTCAGGGGACAAAGATCGAAGTTGTGATTCCGCTGCCACCGCGTGAACCGCCGGTAACGTCTCAGGAGCCATCCGTATGATCACTGTTCTTCTGGCAGACGATCACGCCATGGTCCGCGATGGCTTGCGATACATCCTGGAAGCGGCGGGAGATATACAAATTATCGCGCTGGCAGCCAACGGCAAAGAGGCGGTCACGCAAGCGCGCAGCGAATGTCCGAACATAGCGATCCTCGACATCTCTATGCCGGTGATGGATGGTATTGAAGCGACCAAACAAATCTTAGCCGCTTGCCCGCACACGCGCATCGTGACTCTTTCCATGTACCACACGGGAGAGTATGTACAGCGTGCTCTGAAGGCGGGCGCATTCGGTTACGTGCTCAAAGATGCCGCCGGCACCGAGCTGATCGAGGCTGTCCGCAGCCTGTATGCGGGAAAGCGATATTTGAGTCCGCAGGTCGCCCAATATTATTGATGATCAAATGGATCCTAGTAGGGTGGGATTGCCAGGATCCGTGATCACGGAGAATCCGCCAAGGAGAATCGTTATTGGCGCCTAGTGCAACAAAATTAACATCTGACCAAATCACAGCCATACTGGAACGGTGTTTTGGCGTTGCTGCTCGTTCCTTTGGTGTCAAAGAACTCCAGGGTGGCACTTTCAACGAGACGTACCGTATTGACATGCCAAGCAAAGAGAAAGTCGTTCTCAAGATTGCACCCGTCCCTACCCATGACACTTATTGGGACGATGTAGCGCTGATGCGCCGGGAACATAATATCCTGCCCTTTTTTGCATCTATTGGCACATTGTTACCAAAAACAATCTTTGCTGATTTCACCCACCAGATCGTTGGGCGGGATTACATCGTTCAGACGTTTATGGAGGGCAATCGGTGGAGTGACATTGAAGAGGAATTGGCGGAAGAAGAGAATATTGACTTGTGGGGACAATGCGGAGAAATTGTCAAACAGATGCATGAAACGACAGGAGAGCAGTTTGGGTATCCGTACCCTGGCAGGTTGTACGCAACCTGGCACGAGGTGATCTTGGATCGCTTTTCCCGGATCGCCCGCAGCTTGCAAGACCATCACGTCGAAATCGGATACTTTTCCACGATCGCCGAAATTGTGGGTTCAACGCATGCAGTGTTTGATGAAATCCACACACCTTGTTTGTTGCATGGGGATCTGTGGACGTTCAATTTGCTGGTTACACGTACCAACGGAAGACCAGGTATTAGCGGTGTGTTGGATATCGAGCGGGCCTGGTGGGGTGACCCACTGGCAGATTGGATCATGTTTCTCCTATCGATACGCAGTGAAGAAAGGCATTGGCAACCGCGATCAGCCGCATTCCATGGCCGGTATGGAGCGCTTGCAAACGATGGAAACGTGCAGTTTCGTCAGGAAATATATAAAGCCATGCACATTGGATCGTCAGCGGTTTGGGGTGTCCAGCACGGAAATCGAGAAGATGTAGCACGAGCGCGCCAGGATTTAGGTAGAATCGCCGACC
>JBKPQD010000298.1:0-2457 GCA_046733915.1 Chloroflexota bacterium | reverse complement strand
TCGCGCGTGCCGTGTTTGTCTACGTAGGTATCGACTACCGCAACCGGGTTGTCAATGCGAATGGTCGAGGAGGGCAGCACCAGTTCATAATTTTGACCAGCCTGTTTCCCCACCAACACCTCATTTTCATAGGTAATGGCGACGTCGCCGATGCCCTTTTCGAAGTTGGTGATCGATTCGCGTGCACCTTTGTCCATGACGGTGACGTTGTTCAGCACAGCGAGCAGGAACTTTTGGGCACCTGCGTCATCGGCGGTGTAGCTGGCAACATGTCCGCGCTTTGCCGCACCGTACAGCGCGAGAATGTTCCACATCGCGCCGCCACTGGTCTTGGGATTGGGGGTCAGGATTTCGAGGTCCGGTTGCGCGAGGTCGGCCCAATCTTTGATATTCTTTGGGTTGCCTTCGCGCACCGCAAAGGCAACAGCCGAGGTACTGACCATGCCTCCGAACGGTTCGCTGCGCCAGTCATGGGTAATCAACCCGGCTTTTTCGATACGGGTAATGTCCGCTTCGAGCGACAGGGCGACCACATCTGCTTCGAAGCCTTCGACCACCGCCCGGGACTGCGCGCCGGAGCCCTGATACGACTCTTCGAAGGTCACGGTCTGACCGGTCTTGTCCTTCCAATATTTCTGGAAGAGAGGAAGGATCTCACCATAGGCTTCCCGCGGCGTTGTGTACGCGCCGAGAGTTAGCTTGACCTCACCATTCTTCGCGGGTGCCTGTGCAGAGTTGTTACTTGCAGGTGTTGCACCTCCGCCGCATGCGGTTGCTACTACGGCAACCAACAGCAGAGCGGCAAAGAGCATCTTACGAGTTTTGAAAAACATGTCGATTCCTTTTCCATTAAAGTCTTAGTACGCCAGAAGTAATTCGGGAGAACCGTGCCAAACGGGATAGCGGGTATGATGCGAGCGAACCATCAATACCGAACAATTACCGGCATTTTTCATAATACCCTGCAGGAGTCCGCTGATCGCGATGCGGCCGCCTTTTTGCGGCATGGGCACGCCCATAACCACCAGGTCAAAGTCGCCTCGTGTCATCTCTGCTACGATTTCTTCCTGAGGATTCCCGATTCTGATTTCACTTTCGGTCGGCACGCCAAACAATTCAAGGCTCTTCACCCCACCGGCCACAAATCGCTGCACGCGTTGGCTGTGGTATTCATTTTCGAAATCGCGACCGAGTGCTGTAAATAATTTTGCCTGCGCACCGAGATGACGGAGCAGCCGCCCTGCAAATAGGACATCGTCCTTGCCGGGCTCGCCGCTTGCCACGCAGACCAGCGCCTTTTCGAAACGCGCGCCCGGGTGAGCGGCAAGGAGCAAATGATGGTCACCGACCTGCAGAATCTGTTCTGCCAACGTGACGCCTTCGAGTGGTCTCCAGCCGGCGATGACCAGATCCACGGGACTCTGTTCAACGGCTTTGGCAATCGCACTCGGTGTGGTCGCCCGGTCGGTCCGGACCTGAATAGACGCCATGCCACTACCCAATTGCTTGCGCGCGTCTTGCAGATACGAGTCCAGCAATGACTCATCTTTACCCACGCCGAGCAATGTCATCCGTGCGTGAGCCATCCGTGCCAAATAGCCGCCGGTGCTGATCGCCGATTGACTGCGTAGCGAGCCGTCTGTGACGACCAAAAAGCTTAAGCCGGGATGGGACAATGCATGCAGTCGCCGTATCCCCACCCAGGCTTTATGAGTGACCGAGAGGGGGAACGCAGATGCCTGCTCGGGCGGGCGGCTGGCATCGATCGTAATGCTTTGACTACCGAACGGAACCGCCGGCGCGATCGCTCGCACCCCGGGAATCGCCGGCAGCTCCAGTCGGATGCGCTCGGACGGGCCGTTGAATCCCATCGTGGTGACGGTGCCCTCGCCCAGCGCGGGACAATCCAATTCCTCTTTGCTGCTTGCCAGAGCCACGTCTTCCGGACGGAAGACCACTTGTACGCGCCCATCACTGCTAAAGCGGGTCGCCTCTTTGCTCAGGCCGAATACATGCGGACCAATCTGCACCTGCTGGCCTTCCGTTTGCCCGAGCAGGATGTTTGCCGTTCCGAGGAATGAAGCAACAAATTCGGTCTGCGGCTTCATATACAGATCGCGCGGCGTCCCCACTTCCACGAGGCGGCCATAGCTCATTACGCCGATGCGATCCGCCAAGTCGAATGCCTCTTCCTGGTCGTGCGTGACCAGGATGGCTGCCACACCGAGCTGTCTTTGGATTGTTTTCAGCGACCTTCTTAAGTCTGTTCGGATCTTGGCGTCAAGGGCGCCGAGCGGCTCATCGAGCAGCAACACGTCCGGCTCCAACGCCAGAGCACGCGCGAGTGCCACACGTTGCTGCTGTCCACCCGACAGTTGTTTGGGCATCCGTTCACCTAGCCCGACCAATCCCACAAGTTCAAGGAGTTCATCCCGTTTGAGCTGCCGTTCTTTTTTC
>JBKPQD010000297.1:0-4752 GCA_046733915.1 Chloroflexota bacterium | reverse complement strand
CCAGGCTCCACGCTCCAGGCATTCTTGACTACATCGAAATACCAGAATGCCTCGCGATCAAGAGTGAAGGTAATTGTCTTGGTTTGTTTGGGTTGGAGCTCCACTTTCTCGAAAGCTTTCAATTCCTTCTCTGGGCGGGCGAACGTGGATTGGACATCGTGTACGTATAATTGCACGATTTCCTTTCCCGCGACTCTGCCGGTATTGGTCACATCTACCTTTACCTTAAGCATTTGATCGGGTGTGATCGATTTGGCGCTCAATTTCAAGTTGCTATACTTGAAAGTCGTATAGGAAAGTCCATGGCCGAAGGGGAAGAGTGGCTCAAGTTTTTTCTTGTCGTAATAGCGATAGCCCACGAAGATACCCTCCCCGTAACGGACCTTTCCGTTTTCCCCGGGATAATTAATGTAAGCGGGGTTGTCTTCTAGACGAACCGGGAAGGTCGTCGGCAGCTTGCCCGAGGGATTCTCATCCCCGAACAAAACATCCGCCAGGGCATTACCTTGTTCCTGGCTGTCGTACCAAAGTTGCAGCACAGCAGGAACCTTGTCGATCCAGGGCATCTCGACCGGCGAACCGACATTCAACACGACGATCGTGTTCTTATTGGCTTTTGCGACTCGTTCGATCAATTCGTTTTGTGCGCCGGGCAACTTCATGTCAACGCGGTCTGCACCTTCTGTTTCCCACTCCCCATTCAGACCGGCGACCAGGATCACTACATCTGATTTCTTTGCAAGCTTGACCGCATCGCCGATCATATCCTTGGGCTGCGGTGGTTGATGACCGAGATTCAGAGAGCGCCAGCGCGGGTTGCCTTTCCAGTAAAACTCGACGCGGAGTGGATAAGACGTTCCGCCTTTCAGCTTAATTTCCTTCGTGAGCTGCTTGCCCATGTCGGCGTCGTGGGAGTGATCGATCAACAGTTTATCATCGAGATAAAGCTTGCTCCAACCGACGCTCGAAAGTGCAAGTGTATGAACACCGGATTCCTTCGGCGTGAAAAACCCTTCCATGCGCACGGAGAAGTTTTCCTGATCGGCGTTCGGAACGGATTTGTCAAACCAGCCATGCTGGACGCGCGGCGTAACCTGCGAATAGACCGGTGCCCCGGCAAACTCAGTGCCGTTGTAGATGTTCAAGCTGAGCCCAGTTTGCATGTCTGCGGTGGATAATGTTTCAGGGTCCGGAGCCGGGAGATTCTTGTAGATGTGGCATCCCGGAGCGGTTTCCACTCGGATCTTGCCCGCACGATTCTTGATACCTTCGAACGGCGACACAGCATAATGGGGCGTCACCGACGAACTTCCGCCGCCTAAGATTTGGGCTGTCGCCGCATAAGGACCGATCACCGCGATGGATTTGACTTTCTTAAGGGGAAGTGCTCCATCGTTCTTGAGCAGGACGATCGCTTCACGCGCCGCTTCGCGAACGATCTGACGGTGCTGGGGCTTATCTTCGCCGCGCTCTGCCTGGACTTCTGCGCGGTCGAAGAGATGCGCTTTCTCTAATACCCCGAGCAGACGGCGAACTTTGCCGTCGAGTGCCTCCTCTGTTAATGGACCATCGTCGAGAGCCCGCTTGACATGCTCCTCGGACATCCAGCGCGCCGCTCCGGGCATCTCCAGATCCAAGCCGCCACTGGGTACATCCTTATCATAGGTGCCAAACCAGTCAGACATGACAATGCCGTCGAACCCCCACTCTCCTTTGAGGATGTCGTTGAGAGTGTGCTCGTTTTCGGAGGCATAGGTCCCGTTGACACGATTGTAAGCGGACATCACTGCCCACGGTTTTGCGTTTCGAATGGCAATGCGAAATGGCTCCAGATAAATTTCACGCAGCGTGCGCTCGTCTACTTCGGAGCTCATCGAGAAGCGCTCAAATTCCTGATCGTTTGCAACGAAGTGCTTAATGCAGGCACCCTTGCCTTTCTCCTGAATGCCTGTGATGTAAGCAGATGCGAGCATGCCGCTCAGAAATGGATCTTCAGAGTAGCATTCAAAGTTTCGGCCGGCGATGGGTGTACGGTGGATGTTAACGGTAGGCGCCAACAGGATGTGCGCACCCTTGGCATCGAGTTCATCCGCGAGAACATTCCCGACCTTCTTCACCAGCGCCGGATTCCAGGTCGCGCCGAGGGCAATGCCGACGGGCGTTGCTACGGACGGCGATGCCATGCTGCCCCACGCACCGCGCGCACCATTGGGTCCATCCGTTGTTTTGAATTGCGGGATATTCAGCCGCGGCACAGACGCACTACTCCACAAATCTGCTCCTGCGAGCATGGAAATTTTTTCTTCGATCGTCATCTGGGAGAGAAGATCATCAATAGGGGACATCGGGCGCTCCTGAGAGGATGAAAATTTAGAGTCAATTATGAGTTGTAATTCCGTATGCCTACAGATCGGCAAACGTAATGAGCTTTATATTCTGCGATTTAATTGCTTCCTTAATCGCTGGATCCATCAGAATATCCAGTTCCCTGGCACGTTGAAAGTTGTAGGTCGATTCTTTGGCAAAGGCATCATCCACATAGCCGGGGTGACACATAATCTCGCTGGTCCCCTCGGGGACACTGTTGATGACGTCTAGCAAGTTTTCTTTTGTCGCCGTGGCATCATAGAAGTTGACAAAGAATACATCCGGTTTGCGTGGATGAAATTGCTCGATCAACGCAGGGACTTGTTTGTATGTTCCTTCCAACTCGGGTGATACGGAGGTGAAGGGAAACCGGATGGCACAGCCGTACTCTTTGGCAAGCTCCAACATTCCTTGAAAGAGAGCAGGAGAGAAATAGGATGAATGATGGTGCGAGTCGAGATGGGTGGGCTTCCGGCCTGCAGCCTGGATGAATGCCTCGATTTGGGCACGCCATTCCTTTTTGACTTCATCCATCTGCAGACGGGACAGATGCTCGATCAGCGGCGTATATTTGAAAAAGCTACCATGCTCATCTACAATCGAGGGAACCGATTCGGGCACGGAGATCGGACGTCCCATCGTTAGCACAAGGTGGACTCCCAAGCCGAGATCGGGAGTCTCCTGGCAAGCGACCGCGACGTCAGCCGCGGTGGTGGGGATATTCATCATGCACGTTGTGGAGGTCACAACGCCGCGCAGATGCGCTTCACGGATGCCGCGCGATATATCGGGCGTGCGCCCGTAATCGTCAGAGTTGATAATTAATTGTTTCATCGTTATTCTTATCCCTATCAATTATGCTTTGTCTATGAGATGGAACCATGCCGTCCCCGGACCCAAGTTATGATGTCTGCCTAAGAGAATTAGCCAACGCCTTCCAAATACTGGCGGTAAAAGTCCACCAGGAAGGGCATGGGGTTCTTATAAAACTCGCCCGGGTCCAACTGGAACTTTGCATACTCCGGAATCGGTTTGATTTGCGGCTTGGTTGCTGCAAACGCTTGCATCACTTTTGCATGCGGCTTGAGAGAGCCATCCGGACGGACCAAGCCAAAGAACCGTTCATGTTGTGAGTTATTGCAGGGAGGCAGATCCCACAGCTCTGGCACATAATCGGCAAAGCACCAGAGCATAGCACCCGTTGCTCCGCTCTCTTGAAGCTTGGGAATCGTCAGGCTGATGAATTCGGCAAACTCCTCTTCTGAGGCCATAAATTGTTCGCGCGCCCGACCGTTGGTCTCGGTCCATTTCATGATGTGAGAAGGTTCGCCCGGCTGGGCGGTCGGACCACCGAACTCCTCCATCAAAATAGGCTTGCCGGCCAGCGCGGCAGTAACCGCGCAGGTGAAAGGGACAAAATCAGGGTCAAGTGGCTTGCGTGCCCAGGAGGTGTACATCGGGTACGAATGCATCACTGCCAGATCGGTGTATTTGTACACTTTATCGATTCGCAAGCCGTTGTCACGGTGCAACCCATCACCATGCAAGCCGATCGTCACCGGGTGGTTCGGATCCATGCTCTTGATCAGGTCTACCATCTGCTTGACCCAAGCCGCGCCTTCGTCGGAGGTTAGAGGCCAGGCAAACAGGTCTGGCTCATTGGCGAGGTTCCATAACCAAATCCCTTTGTGATCCTTGAGCGTGCCTACCACGGTTTCCAGCAACAAGCGCTCGGCCCGGATCGCCTGCTCGTGATGAAACATGTTGTAGTAGCCCTGCGGCACAGGCTTGCCGGAGCTGACGATATCACGAATAAATTCATTGCCGCCCTTGAACGGCAGTTCTCCGCCCAGCAACCAGCGCGGACTCCAATTCGGTCCGCTCATGTGGCCGGTGAAGAAGGTAACATCCAATCCGAGATTGTTGTCCCCGGCGATATCGGCGACCTTGACCAGATTATCGATTGCTTCCTTGGAGACCGAGTCCGGCTCAGGTTGAAAGTCATCCCAGAGCAGGAAAATACGGACAACGCTCAAGCCGATCTCGCGGATGATGCTGAATTCTTCCCGCACCTCGCCGGCATCGAAGTTGTTCCACCAGTACATCGCTTTACGACGGGGCCAGTAGTTGACACCGAGTGTGAAATCTGTCATTCAAAAATCCTTTTTAGAGTAGTCTGGCGAAGCTGAAGGTCCTGCCCGAAGATTGAGATTCTTCGCTACGCTCAAAGTTACGGAACTATTTTTTATGAACGGTTTGATAAATGGCGTTGACCAGCGAGAATTCACCTTGCGCATCGTGGTCGAGCGCCCAAAACATCACTCCACTTGCCTTTTCCATGGCGAGCCGCGTTTTTGCCTGCACGGTCGGAATGCCATTGTAGAC
>JBKPQD010000296.1:0-8112 GCA_046733915.1 Chloroflexota bacterium | reverse complement strand
GGCTACAGATTATCCCCCTATTATGATTACCACCGGATTGAACGATCCCCGTGTCGCGTACTGGGAGCCGGCTAAATTTACCGCCAGGCTGCGCGAGCTAAAAACCAATGACAATACTGTTCTTCTGCGGACAAACTTTGGTGCGGGTCACGCCGGTGCGTCGGGACGATATGATCGTTTGAAAGAAATGGCCTCTGATTTTGCATTCATCATCGACAAGGTAGGAACGTAAAAGAGATGTATTTTGTTTGATATAAAAACATCCCAAAGGCGTGCCTTTGGGATGTTTTTATACAGAGAAATAGACTACACAGGTTGCGCCAGGGGCTCGGCCTCGGTCGCTTTGGCCACTACATCCTCGAGCATCTTCGTGGTCAAGGACTTCGGACGTTCGATCGGCATTCCCAAGGCGCGCGCCCACACATAATTGGCGGTCACGCCAAGAGCGCGTCCGACGCCGAACAACACGGTATAGAAATCGAAATCACGGACGCCATAGTAATATTGCAATGTACCACTGATCGCATCCACGTTCGGGGCGGGATTTTTGGCTTTGCCCTGTTCCCGCAGGACCTGCGGAACGACATCGAAAACCATATCCGCCAGGCGAACAAGATCGTCATTCGGGAAGCGCTTTTTTGCAAATTCCATTTGGGCGGTGAAGCGCGGATCCGGGACACGTAGAACAGCATGACCATACCCGGGGATAACGTGTCCGTTACTGAGCGTATCCCACGAGAATTTGTAGAGCTCATCCCGAGTGGGAACGCCGCCGAATTTGTCCTTGACCTCAATCAGCCAACCCAACGCTTCCTGGTTCGCCAGACCATGTAACGGACCAGCAAGTCCGTTCAGCGCGGCCGAGAACGAATAATATGGGTCCGAGAGCGCCGAGCCGACCAGGTGCATCGTGTGCGCAGAGACATTGCCGGATTCATGATCGCTGTGCAGGATGAAATACAGACGAGCGAGTTCCGCATAGCCCTTCTTGTCGGCGACTTTCAGCATGCGCGCAAAGTTCAAACCATAATCCTGGCGTGGATTGTATTTCGGCTTATTGGTTTCGCCAAAATATTTCAGGCGATAAATGTACGCAGCGACCAGCGGAAGCTTGGCGGTCAGGTCAAGGCTGTCCTCGAGGGCGGCTTCCCAATATTGATCCTTCTTCATCTCGTGATACTTCGAAGCGAACACAGAGTTGTTCTGCAGCGCAAGAACGGCCTGCGAGAAGAGAGTCATGGGGTGCGTCTCTTTCGGCATAGACTTGAGCATCTTGAACACATAATCCGGGACCGACGCACGTTTTGCCCATTCCGCTTCCACTTCCTGCGCCTGTTCTTTCGTGGGAACTTCGCCGATCAACAACAGATAATACAGGCCACCGACCATAGGCATTTTGCCGCCGCGAGCTTTGGGTAGCTTCTTGAGTACTTCCGGGATCGACATGCCGCGGAAGCGAATGCCCTCCGCGGGGTCCACGAAGGAGACATCGGTCAGCAGCGATTTGATATCACGCATGCCGCCGATCACCTGTCCGACGGTGACATCGTCAACCTTGACATCGCCATGGTCTTTGGCGAGAGTCTTAATTCGTTCACGCCATTCAGGCAATTGGGCTGAAAGTTTCTCGTGTAGGATCATGATTCACTCCTTGAATAGTAGTTGCTGAAAAAGTAGACGGGCCTATAAGTAAACACGTACACATGCTTGCTTGTGTACGTGTTCGTCCGTATGTTTTTACAAGGTCACGAGCTTCTTCAATGCTTCGTGGGTTTCGCGAACCGATGCCGCCGATTTCTCGAACATGGCTCGCTCCTCATCGTCGAATTTATATTCAATAATCTTCTCGACGCCGGTGCGCCCGAGCATGACCGGCACGCCGAAGAACATATCGTTCAGGCCATACTCGCCATGCATGTATGCCGCGCATGGGACAATCAGGTGCTTATTCTTCAGGATAGCCTCCGCCATTTGGGCACAGGCAACGGACGGCGCGTAATACGCCGAGCCTGTTTTGAGCAGATTGACGATCTCCCCACCGCCTTTGCGGGTACGGGCAACGATCGCTTCGAGCTTATCGGCAGGGAGATATTCTCTTAACGGAATTCCTGCGATATTGGAATGCCGCGTGAGCGGAACCATCTCATCGCCGTGTCCGCCCAGGACGTAACAATTAATATTTTCCACGCTCACACCGGTTTCCATGGCGACGAAAGCGCGCATGCGGGCAGAGTCCAAAATCCCAGCCTGTCCGACCACACGCTCGCGCGGCAACCCGGTCTTCTTCAGCGTCAGATACGCCATGGTGTCGAGCGGGTTAGTCAGCACAACAAAAATCGCGTCTGACGAATACTTTAACGTTTGCTCCGCAGCAGTTCCTACGATCTCTGCATTCTTGGTTAATAAATCGTCACGGCTCATGCCTGGCTTGCGGGCCAGACCGGCCGTGATGATAATCAGATCCGAGCCTTCGGTCGCGGAGTAATCATTTGCCCCTACGATCTCTACATCCTTGCCAATAATTGGCATCGCCTGAAGCATATCCAGTGACTTGCCTTGGGGCATACCTTCGACGACATCCACGAGCACAATATCGGCAAGTTCACGTTCAGCGAGCCAATGTGCAGCAGTGGCACCCGTCATGCCGGCGCCAATGATCGAGATTTTGTTCATGACTCCTCCAGCAAAATAGATTTCCGAAATTTTATCCGAAAGAGAAGGACGATGAAAGTACAATTTGTCACATTTTTGGTGGAAATTGGACTAAAAAGGGCTCCCCGTTTAGGAAGCCCATTCCAATTTCTAATCTGTCGCTGTGATCTCCGTACCTTCGATCGCTTCAAGAAAACGGGTCGCCTGAATGGCAGCGGCTGCCCCCATCCCGGCCGATGTGACGACCTGGCGGAAGTGCGGATCCGCCGCCTCCCCTGCCGCGAACACACCCGGCACACTGGTCTCCATCCGCTCGTTGATCTGGATGTAGCCCAGGTCACTCATTTCGAGCTGGCCTTTGAACATTTCTGTGTTAGGCGTGTGACCGATAAAGATGAACAAGCCATCGGTTTCGTAGATTCTCTCTTCACCGGTCTTGACATTCTTTAATCGCAACGCCTCGAGCTTATCGGTACCAATGACTTCGGTGACAACAGTATCTAAGATGAAGTCGACCTTGGGGTGGTCCTTGGCTCGCTTTTGCAAAAGCTGGCCCGCCCGGAACTCTTCGCGTCGATGGATAATGGTTACGGAAGAGGCATAGCGTGTGATAAATAAGCCCTCTTCCAACGCGCTATCGCCGCCGCCCACGATGACAACTTTCTTGTCTTTAAAGAACCAGCCGTCACAGGTGGCACAGTACGACACACCACGTCCGGTCAATTCCACTTCGCCGGGGATCTCCAAGTGGTTCGGGCTCGCGCCGGTGCCCACAATGAGTACATCCGCCCAATAGTCTCCGTTATCCGTTTCCACTTTGAATGGACGCTTTGTGAGGTCGACCGAATTCGCCGAGGCAAACTCTGTTACCGCGCCGAAGTGTTCCGCCTGCTTCTGGAATAATTCACCTAGCTGAGCGCCACCCACGCCCTCCGGAAAACCGGGATAATTCTCGATCGTGTATGTCAACGCGGCTTGGCCTCCCAGCTGCATGCCCGTCAATACCACTGGCTGCAACTCGGCGCGCGCTGCATATAACGCGGCAGAATAACCGGTCGGGCCCGATCCTAACACTAATACTTTTACGTGCTTTCCATTTCCGTTCGATGACATATCTTTGTCGTTTCCTCACTTGAGATTGCTTTCCGTAATCCAGACAACACGTTAGGGGGTAATTTTACAGTGGAATTTTGTTAACATCGTTCCTGCGGCGTCGATCAGTTCGGTACCGTTAAATTACTCACGGACGCGTTCGATATGTGCGCCCAATGCACGCAGTTTTTGATCCACATCCTGGTAACCGCGCTCGATCTGTCCGATATTACGCACCGTCGATTTGCCTTTTGCAGTTAGAGCTGCCAGCAGCATGGACATGCCGGCTCGAATATCAGGACTTTCAAGGTTTTCCCCGTAGAGCTGGTTGGGTCCCTGCACCAGACAGCGGAACGGGTCACACAAGATAATCTTGGCTCCCATGCCCACCAGCTTGTCGGTGAAGTACATGCGTCCCGAGAACATCCAATCATGAAACATGACCGAGCCAGTGGCTTGCGTGGCAACCGTAATCGCAATACTGATGAGGTCAGTCGGAAAAGCAGGCCAGACGTTTGTTTTGATTTCCGGGATCGCGCCATCCAGGTCAGGCATGACTTCCAGACTCTGCTCTGCAGGAACAACCAGGTCATCGCCTTCCACGTTCCATCTCACGCCCAGGCGGTCAAAAACATGCTCGATCATCTTTAGATTTTTGACCCCGGCATTCTTCACGCGCACCGAGCCACGCGTCACGGCTGCTGCGCCGACAAAACTAATCACTTCGAGATAATCGGGACCAATCGTATATTCACCACCGTGCAGACTGGTCACGCCGCGGATTCGCAAAGTGTTAGAACCAATCTCTTGAATTTGTCCGCCAAGCTCATTCAGGAAATAACATAACTCCTGGACGTGCGGCTCAGAGGCAGCATTGCGGATTACGGTCTCACCTTCCGCCATCACGGCGGCCATGATCGCGTTCTCTGTAGCGGTGACACTGGCTTCATCCATCAGGAAATCGGCGCCACGCACGTCATCATTCTGAAAAAAAAAGCCGCGCTCATATTTCACATCCACGCCGAGGGCGCGCAGAGCCAGGATATGTGTATCTAAACGTCGGCGACCGATTACGTCCCCGCCAGGAGGAGGCAGCCTGAACTCGCCGATCCGCGCGGTGAGCGGACCCGCAATCAGAATGGAGGCCCGGATGCGCCGGCAGAGGTCCGGGTTCAAATCTGCCGGCCGCAGATCCTGGGCGGTGATACGCCAAGTCGTGGGATCCAAATCCTCGACCTTTGCTCCCAAACTCTCGATTAACTTTCTCATCACGAGTACGTCTTGTATACGCGGGATGTTGTGCAGGATAACAGATTCCTTCGTAAGCAGGCATGCTGCAACCAACGGCAGCGCAGCATTCTTATTGCCTGCCGGTGTTACTTCTCCTTTCAGCGGTACTCCGCCTTCAATGATGAATTTGTCCATGTTTTTCTCCAGGGGAATCTCGCCGAGATTGTAAGGCAAATCGCAGCCTTCGGCAAGCACATTACAGCTAACTTACACGCCAGGGCGCCCGGTTTTTCAGCTGACCTTTAGAATATAATGTATATGATGAATGTAACCCTTATTATTCCTGTGATCCTAGGCTGGTTGGCTGGTCTCTTCATTAATTATAGTGCAGACGTTTTGCCGACCACGCGGCGATTCACACAGCCTACCTGCCGCCAGTGCAGCGCCCCGTTCTCGTGGGTAGATTATTTAAGCCTGCGCGCCTGTCGTTCCTGTGGCGAAAGGCGCAGCCTGCGCACATGGTTGGTCCAGATTTTGACGACCGCTTCGTTTGTGTATTTATGGCTGTTTCCGTCAAAGGCGCTGGGCTTTACGCTCGGTGCCCTGGTGTTGATCTACTTTGCAATTATTACCGTTATCGATCTGGAACATCGCCTGATCCTGCACCCCACTAGCCTGTTTGGAGCCGTGCTCGGATTTATCGTTGGCACATCCATTCATAGTCGCATCAATAATCACGGCTTGCTGATCGGAATGGGCCTCTCTTTACTAGGTGGTTTATTTGGTTTCGGCGTGATGTTTTTGCTTTACCAGCTGGGTGCACTGGTCGCGCGTTTCCGGGCACGCAGGTTAGTGGCGGCGGGACAGGACGATGACGAAGAGGAAGCGCTGGGCGGCGGTGATGTGTATTTGCTCGGCGTCCTGGGGCTGATGCTCGGCTGGGATTTTATTGTGAATGCTCTTGCCTGGGGAATCATCTTCGGAGGATTGGTTAGTTTCGTATTTCTCTTTATATTGATTATCAGGCGCCGTTATTCCAGTGAGGCGCTGATGACGTTTATTCCGTACGGTCCATTCTTTATTATTGCTGCATCGCTGTTTTTATTTCATCCCTGATTTGCAGAAGTGTTGGGCAGTACTTAGTACGAATGTCTTATTGGACCCAGATGCTTGCCTATTACACTAAGATTTAGGATTATCAGGAGTCATATTTTCATGATCAGAATACGCAATTTTCCCGGTGAAAAGAAACCAGCGCAAGCCATGGTTGAGTTCGCGATTGCACTGCCGGTTTTGTTATTAATGTTATATGGTATTTTGGAAGCCGGTCGCCTGCTGTTCTTATACTCGACGGTGGTGACTGCCAGCAGACAGGCCGTCCGTTATGGCTCGGCGACAGGGGAAGGAAATAACGGTGTGCCGCGTTACCAAGACTGCGATGGCATTCGGAATGCGGCGAATAAAGTGGGTTATCTAGGAGCCTTCGATTCGATCACCTTGCAATACGATCAGGGTGTCACAAACACAAACCCTCCGGTGCCGGTCGATAGAAAAGCGTACTGTACTGGATCCACCGATTCTAGTTTGAACACGGAGATTTTACAGGGCAATCGCACCCGCCTCGTTGTCACGGTTACAAAAGAATTTCGCCCGATCGTTCCCAAATTGGTCCCGTTTGTCCAGCGCAATATTACTGCCTCGAGTGCGCGTACCATTCTTTACAGCGTTCCGATCGTCGTGGAACAGGAACAACAGGAATGGTTCAAGAATCCGACCACCACCGTAATCACCCTGGACACTCCCGACCCTTCTGAGATCTATCAGTCGGTGACTATCAACGTCCAGGTGACAGGCGGTTCACCCCAGCCGACCGGCGTTGTTGACATCACGGGTGCCGATCAAAACTGTCAAATTACCCTGAATAGCTCCGGAACGGGGAGCTGTAACGTGATCTTTAACACGCAGGGAGCAAAGGTATTGGTCGCCTTTTATGAAGGCGACACCGATAACTTGGCAAGCAGTGATGCTGAGGATCACACAGTCATAATCATGCAGACCGTCACTACCATTACGGTAGATTCACCAGATCCCTCCATTCTAGGTCAACCTGTTGCCGTCGGTGTGACGGTCACGGGTGGCTCGAGTACCCCCAACGGAACCGTCACTGTTTCCGGAGGCGGAAGCGTAAGTTGTTCATTCACCCTCTCGCTGGGGATGGGAAGCTGTGCCCTTCCAGGTTTTAGTACTCTGGGAGTCCAGACCATCACCGCGACCTACAGCGGTGACAGCTTGCACCTTACAAGCAGCGACACCGAAACGCATACCGTGCTTGCGGGAACACCTACACCCACGCTATCTCCGACGGTTACCGCCAGTCCGACGATCACGTCCTCCCCGACAATTACGATCACGCCCACACGCACCCTGACTCCAACACCGATCGCAACGGCTGTGCCCAGTTGCACTGGGATTACAGCACCGAGCGGCATCACACTTTCGGGTAATGTCATGAGCATTACGATTAATAATGGTAATCCCTATGGCTTTACTCTCATGCTCAAAGATATCACGGTGACTTGGAACTCGGATAAGGGCCATAAGTCTGGAACCGACAAAACATTGCAGCTGCAAAAGATAACCGTGGGAGCAACAACGGTATGGACCGGAAATACGACCAGCGAAGCTACAAAGACGATTCCGACGAATGCGACTCTTCCTCCAGGGACCACCACTATATCTTTCTACTTCCATCAATCTTACGACCTTATCGATGGCACAGAGAGTATCCTGCTCAACTGGCTAACGCCAGGTTGCGAGGGAAACCCGATCAACGTCAAGTAGTCAAGTAATTTATTCATTTTTAGAAAGTAGGGAAACCATGAAACATCGAAAAACAGAACGTGGACAAAGTCTGGTGGAGCTATCCGTCAGCCTACTTGTTCTTCTTTATCTCCTTTCGGGAGCGGTGGAGTTCGGCCTTGCTTTCTTTCAGTTCGTGCAGCTGCGCGATGCGGCGCAAGAGGGCGCCTTGTTTGGTTCCATGGATCCTATGGCTCTCATTGAGACTCGTGTACGGGGTGCATCGTCCTCGCCGATCAACTTGGCAGACACCAGCACGGTACTGGTCACGATTACTGC
>JBKPQD010000295.1:0-6335 GCA_046733915.1 Chloroflexota bacterium | reverse complement strand
GAACAGCTCATGCGCGCCGCTGTGGAATTGGCGGGCTATACTCCTTCTGAGTCAGATGAATTGCGCAAAGCAATCTCCAAAAAGAAAAAGGAAGACATCGAGAAGCACCGCAAGAAGTTTGTGGATGGTGCCGTTAAGCAGGGGATGGAGAAGGAGATCGCCGAATCCATCTACAGCGATTGGGAAGAATTCGCCCGTTATGGCTTCAACAAAAGCCATGCGGCCGACTATGGAGTGATCTCTGTCCAGACCGCATACCTCAAGGCACACTATACGGCTGAATACATGGCTGCGTTACTCTCAGCGAACGCAGGCAAGACGGAGCAAGTCGCCTTGTACGTCGCTGAAACTCGCAGCATGGGCGTGTCGGTATTGGCTCCCGGGATCAATACCTCCGATTGGGACTTCTCTATTGAGGACATCGATGGGAAGCCTCATATCCGTTTTGGTTTGGGCGCGATCAAAAACGTCGGTCAGGCGGCGATTGAGCTAATTATTAAAGAGCGCAAGGCAAATGGTCCATTCGCCGACCTCAACGATTTCGCTCGTCGCGTAGATCTGCGGGCGGTTGGCAAGCGGGCCCTGGAATGTCTGACCAAAGTGGGCGCGATGGATTGCTTTGGAAATCGCTCCGCCTTGCTGGCATCCCTGGACCGGGTTGTCGCCATCAGTAGCAATCACTTCCGCGCTTCGGAAGCTGGTCAAATGAGTCTTTTTGGGGGAACTACCGGCGTCTCGGAATCAATTACCCTGCCGGATGTTACCAACGTGGATCGGCGCGAGATGCTCAACTGGGAACGCGAATTAATCGGGCTCTATATTTCCGATCACCCACTCACGCCGTACCAGCAGACCTTTGCCCAAATTGTCAGCTATTTCTCGGGACAACTTAATACAGCCCAGCACGAGGAAAAGGTGCGTGTGGCAGGCCTGATTACTGCGGTCCGCCCGTATACGACCAAGACCAACAAGCCGATGGGTTTTGTCTCCATCGAGGACGTGCAGGGCAACATTGAACTTGTGCTCTTCCCACGGACTTGGACGCAGTACCGAGAGCAAATGATCGTGGGCCAGATCATTATCGTCGAGGGCAAAGCGGACACAGGATCGACTCCTGCCAAAATTTTAGTGGATGCGATTCGGACCGAGATCAAGATTCTGGAACCGTTACCGGCCTCCTCGCCCCTTTCGCAGCCGGCGTTTGATCTCTTCGATGAAGCGCCGCCTCCGCCGAATGGTGGACACGTGACGGACGTGAATTACAAGTCCACACAGCCGAAGCCGAGCGTACCGCAGCAAAAGAATATTCCTGTTAAGCCGGCTGCGCCTCCACCGCCGCGGCAGACTGCTGAAAAACCAATCGCTGCTGACGCGTATGCCGCCAAGCCTAAGCCTTCTGCAGAAGTATCTTGGGATGATTCAGATGCCCCGCCACCCCCCGATAACTTCCCCGAGGACTGGGATATGCAATGGCAGCCTTCGTTCGAAGAAGCCACTATGGCGGCGCGACCGGAACCGAAGGTAGAGATCAAGCCAATCAGCGGGCCGCCTATCCGGCAACCGGAGCTGGATCCGGTGCAGATCAAGCATGAGGAGTCGAGGCCACTCGAGTCCCCGCGTGAAGCAATTGCTTTCCAGACGTTAAACGTCGAGCCTCCACCTGTACAGGCTCCGCCTTCGATTTATGTTCCCCTGGTGAAAGAGCAAAAGGACAAGGATCATCCGCCCCAGCAGATCACCGTGATTCTGCGCACCACCGGTGACAAGGACCACGACCGCCGCCGGATCAAGACGATTTATGGCACACTGATCTCTTTCCACGGGCGAGACCGTTTCAGTTTTCAAATTTTTGAGAATGGTTCTGGATACCTGATCGATTTCCCCAACGACACGACGCGCGTCTGCTCCGAAATGCTGGATCGATTGAAGAAGCTGATGGGGGAGGAAAACTGGCGGGTGGAAGAGATTACGTTTCAATAAGTATGTAGGGACGGGTGTCCTGTCCGTCCCTACGATTGATTACATATTTCGTATCGCATTACATCGTTCGCAATCAGTCCGCTGGCAAAGCAACGCCAGCGGATCTACTTTAATCAACTCCTGCACTGCTTCCAACAACCTGCGCAATGGGACAGCCTGAATGAATCCTTCGCCCGCGTTCACCTGCCTTGTATCCGGACCAATATAGCTGGCGATGGCGTTGAAGCCTGTGGAATCGCCGGGGAAGTTGGGACACTCCACGACACGATTCTCTAACACCGCCCAGCGGATGAATTGTCTTCGTCCGGCAAGTTTTTCTCCATAATGGATACTCGTATTCACGGAGTGATCCACGTTGATCAACACCACCCAGCCGTCTTCATTTGCCAGCGCTGCGATGGGAGCGAGCGGTTCGAAGAGAGTCTGCGATCCGAGAATGAGATCGGCGCCAATACCGGCGAAGGAAAGGATGGGATGGGATGTGCGGATGGCGTTAGGGCGATTACGCAGGGTTTCCGGCAACATGCCCATCATGGGGTCAGCCGACATTGTGATCGTGAAAGGTTGTGCCATTTTGTTCAGATCGCCATCGATGCCGTAAGTGATGCCATTATTGGGAGGACCCACTTCGGGGATGACCATGGTCTTGTAAGTAAAGGTGGGCATAATGAGTCCCCTGACCGAATCGGTGAGCGCCTGTAAAACAGTATCCGCCCCATCTTGGATGTAGCCAAATGGACTCAACGAGGCATGTACAATCACAGGCTTGCTCGCCAGTCCCAGGTCCTGAAAAGCGGACTTCAATTCCTCATACGTCAGCATATCGTTTCCATTGATAAATTTAGCATTATTTGCCCTTCCATGCCGGCTCACGTTTTTCAATGAATGCCTTCATCCCTTCCTTCTGATCTTCGCTGGCAAATAAATTGTAGAATACCTGCTTTTCTTCGGCGAGACCCTCCGAGAGGAACCGCTCGTAGCATTGGTTGATCATTCTCTTGGCGGCGCGGATCGCGAGAGGAGCGCGTGAGGCAATCTCATCCGCCAGCTTGATCGCTTCGTTCAAATATTCCGTTACCGGGACGACGCGATTGACCAGACCAAACTGGTAGGCTTCCTGTGCCGAGAGCGTCCGGTTATTGAGAATCATCTCCATCGCAAGCGCTTTGCCAACCGCGCGCGTCAAACGCTGCGTGCCACCTGCGCCGGGAATGACCCCTATCGTGATCTCCGGTTGTCCAAACCTGGCTGACTCGGAAGCCACGATCATGTCACACGACAGCGCCACCTCACAGCCGGCCCCCAGCACCCAGCCAGAAACTGCGGCAATAATCGGCTTCTGGATTGTGCGAATCCGGCCGAACACCGCCACATGATCCCGATCGATCATGTCCAGGGTAGATTTACCAGCCATCTCCTTGATATCGGCGCCGGCGGCAAACGCTTTTTCACTGCCGGTGAGCACCATCGCACCGATGTTCTCATCGGCGTCGAAGGATTCGAGCGCATCCATCACTTCCCGCATTAATTGATTACTGAGAGCGTTCAGTGCCTGCGGCCGATTCAGGGTGATCATCCCTACCCGGTTACGGGTCTCGGTGAGAATTGTTTCATACGTCATGGAAGTCTATTCTCCAATATGAGCACAAAATGTGTTCTAGTCGTTGATAGTTCGATAATAATCGGCTATTGCCTTCTCTACAAGGCGGATAAGAGCTCAGTAAGGAATTCGTGGATGCAGTCTTTCATCATACAATAGACATAGGTAAATTATGCTACTATTGCGGCATCCTTCATTCAGGAGATATTCATGAATATTGTGTTGACGGTCCATTCCTGGCTACGCTGGCTAGTTTTGCTTGTCGCCGTTGTAGCCACTATCAAATTCCCTGTTGGGTGGTTAAGCAACAGTATCTTCCAAGGCATGGATCGTGGACGGATGGCTGGGTTCAGTGGGTTAATGGATATACAAGTCACACTCGGCCCCCTCATTTTGGTATCGACCGGTATTTCAACTCTGCCCAGGGGATTAAGCCCATCATGACCACGGCAGAACCATCGGGCGAAAAGCTGGATTTCAAGCGCGTCCTGCCGATCGTCGTCATTGTGCTTGTTGACCTGATCGGGTTGTCCATTATCATTCCCATCCTGCCCTATTTTGCGGCGCGCTTCAGTGCCACTCCGATCGTGATCGGTATTCTTCAGGCAACCTATCCTATGATGCAATTCGTCGGTGCGCCGGTCCTCGGCCGCCTCTCCGACCGATTTGGGCGCAAACCGATTCTGCTTGCCAGCCAGCTAGGAACCCTCGCTGGCTTTATTCTGTTAGGGTTTGCCAACACATTAACGCTGCTTTTCATTTCACGCATCGTGGATGGACTCTCCGGCGCGAACATGTCGACGGCGCAGGCTGCTATGGCGGACAGCACGTCCGCAAGAAATCGTACCCAGGGACTGGGCCTGCTCGGCGCGGCATTTGGCGTTGGCTTTGTGCTCGGGCCGATGATCGCCTATGCAGTGCTTGCGCTCTCGCACGATAATTATCAAGCCGTTGCCTTTGCGGCGGCGTTCTTCTCGCTGGTATCCATCGTGCTGACAATGTCCTGGTTTCATGAGACTCACCACAATGACTCACCGTCCATTGCATCGCTCAAATCACCGTTTACCTTTCGAGCGATGCTGGATGCTTTGCATCATCCTGTGGTTGGTTTTCTGCTCCTGATCATGTTCTTCTATCAGGTCGCATTTGGAGGATACGAACAGCTTTTTGCACTTTTCACCCTCTCGCAACTGGGAATGAGTGCCACAGATACAGCGGGACTGTTCGCGCTGGCGGGCGTCTTCATCATCATCGTTCAGGGAGGCTTGATCGGACGTTGGTCGCGGCAAAAAGGAGAACGCTGGCTCGTCATTCTAGGGGTCTCGACCCTGGCGATCGGCCTCATTGGCACCTCGCTGACGCCGCGCGTTCCTGTTCCCTGGTACAACCGCGAAAAAGTATTGCAAGGTTTGGCAGGGCAAAATAATCTGAGTGCCATCCAGAGTATCAAAGTCACACCGCCTGCGGAGACGGGTAAGAGCTGGTTTGGGATTGGATGGCTGCTCGTGGCAAGTTTCCCGGCGGCGCTCGGTGGAGGCCTGTTGCATCCGGCGATCAATAGTCTCATCACGAAATCTTCCGATAAAAGTGAAGTGGGCGAGATGCTTGGCATTTCCTCCGGGATGTATAGTGCGGCGAACGCGGTGGCGCCACTATTTTATGGTTCGCTCTTTCAATGGCTCGGCGCGCCGGTGCCATTCTTTGTGGGTGGTCTGATTCTTTTAATTCTGTGGCTGGTGGCACCAAGATATATTACGCAATCCAACTTTGCAAAGGCTTAAAGGAGCATCTATGTTACTGGTTGCAAATCTTCTTGTTCTGATTGTTGCACTTCTGCATATTGGTTTTCTGGTGCTCGAAATGTTTTTCTGGAATCACCCGATTGGGCGCAAACGATTCGGTCTGACGCCGGAATTTGCGAAAGCATCGGCAACCCTGGCTGCCAACCAGGGTCTGTATAACGGTTTTCTGGCTGCAGGTCTGCTTTGGGGGCTTGCTATCAACTCAACAGCGGTCAAAATATTCTTCTTGCTGTGCGTTCTGATCGCCGGCATTTTTGGCGGCTTGACTGCCCGGCGCACCATCCTCTACATTCAGGCTCTGCCAGCTCTGCTCGCGCTGATCGCGGTCTATCTATCTCGATGACCACGCAGCAGCGTCTCAAACTTGCCGTGTTCGCGGGCATCCTGGGTCCGTTGCTTTTGGGGAGCGTAATTACGCTCCTGACATTTTTGGAACGCGACTTCATGTCGTCGATTGGATGGAAGCTCAACGCGCCTCTCGACTGGCCCAGCGGACTGGCACTCGGTCCGATTGGATGGATCATGACGTTGACGTTTGTGCTCAGCGGAATCCTGATCATCCTCTTCGCTTCGGGACTACGCTTGAGCCTGCCGCGCCTCCGTTCGACGGGCATCGCCACCTGGTTGCTGATCCTCGCCGGCGTTGGCATGATCGGCCTCATCTCGCCGACCGATAAAACTATTCGTACCACACCGAAAACATGGCATGGCATCCTGCACGATAGCTCCTTTACTGTGATCGGGCTGACGCTTATGCCAGCGATGATCCTCCTGGGATTCGTCTTCCGCAAGGACCCGCGCTGGAAGAATCTTGACGTTTACACCTGGATCACCGTAGCGCTTGCAGTCCCCACCTTTTGGATGAAAGGGCTGGCCTTTTATATCTACCTGGCTGCCATATTGCTCTGGTGCGAAGTAATCGCCTTCCGTTTACACAGTACGACAAACGATTG
>JBKPQD010000294.1:0-1515 GCA_046733915.1 Chloroflexota bacterium | reverse complement strand
AAGATCAGACTTGATCCCACCCAGAGGCAAAGAGTCGGCTGCTTTGGGGTCATTCGGATCGTTGATATAGGTCTGTTCCCAGCTATCGCCGCCGTTCTTAGTTTGATAGATCGCGACCGCATTCGAGCCGGCACCCGCACCTAGATCGGCAAGCACCCAGCCCTTCTCGGCGTCGATGAAGTTCAGGTCTCCTCTGCTGAACGGGACCTGCGATTTTGCCCAGGTCAGACCGCCATCCGTTGTACGATAGAGAACGCCACTGTTTGGAAATTTCTCAAAATCCGGTTTTTGCATCCAGGCATGATTCTGATCCAAAATAAATGTATCCACGCTGCTGCCGGTTTCCGCAACCTCGGGCGGCGTGACGTTGTACCAGGTGGTGCCGCCATCGTTCGTGCGAGCAACTTGGGTTTCGGTTACTCCCCAGCCATCAAGCTCATTCAGCATATCAAGCATCACCAGGGCGGGAGATTGGATCACCGGCGCATTAATTTGAGCCGAAGAGGCCGGATTCGGGTACGAGGACGGATTCGGATATGAATCTGGGTTCGGATACTCGACAGGAGGCATCTCCGTCGTTTGTGGTGCAGAAGGTGCATTCCCATTTTGCGAACAGGCAGCCAGAATGAGGATAGGAACGATCAAAAGCCAGCGAACATTTATCTTCATTTACAATCTTCCTTTCGATCCGTTCTGAAAGTTACTTGAGAACAAGAGTCGATACGATTTGATCGAATTTTTGCAGCACGGCTGCATGATCAAATTCCTTTACCGTACCGGGCGTGTAATTGCCAATATTTGCAGAATGAATCATATAGGTGATTTCATAACACGTCCCATTGTACGCTGTGCGGTAATAGGTCGTTTCATAAATATTGCCCGCAGCAACGCCAGTGCTTTGACTCTTTGTGAACGAAACACCGTTGATCGTCACATTGCCGATAATCGATTCTGGACCGCTCGATGGAAGGGTCTGGGTACAAGTGGATACCGCTTGCGGGTCTGTACTTGAGCCGAGCAGGAAATACGCTTCATTCAAATTAGTAAGAACATATTCTGTTGTATCAATATATTGCAGCACAAATTCAGGCGTAAATTTATATACTTCGCCGGCTGTGTAATGCGCCGGAGCAAAATCATCTGAGTAGGAGATTGTAAATCTTCCCTGAGGATCGGCATAATCGAAATGTTGGACTGTTGTTCCTGGCGGGTTGATCACAACGTGCATCTTGAAGTTGTCACTGACCCGTGTAGTGAGCTTGATCAAGTAGTTTTGCGAGGAAGGTAACACGCCTCTCCAGAAGGCACAAGAAGTATTCTCAATGGGACATAGAATGGTTCCATCCTGTCCTTTGATTTCCATTTCAAAGCTGCTCGGTTGGCTGGGAGTGTCAGGGAGGACGGAAATCGACATCACCTGATCCTTCAAGGCATAGAGCGAATACGTTTTACTTTTTCCCACCTCAAGGGAATCGATCACATCATGCCAGGTAGCACCGGGTGAAAATTCGATCT
>JBKPQD010000293.1:0-10025 GCA_046733915.1 Chloroflexota bacterium | reverse complement strand
GATCGATACAGCCTCTGGTCATATCTACAGTGCAGCTGGAAGTGAGACGCCGCGTAACGATCAGCATATGGAAATCCGTCTGGATGCACGCACAAGCTCCAGGCAGGAGACGCGCGAACTCGGAATCAACATTGGAGATTGCGTCGCGTTCGATCCACGCGTGGAAGTGACGAATGGATTTATCCGCTCACGGTTTCTCGACGATAAGGCATGCGTGGCCAATATCGTCGCTGCGATCCAAGCCATGACGGAGGCAGGCGTACGCCCCACGAGAACGGTATACTTCCACATCTCCAATTACGAAGAGGTGGGTCATGGCGCGGCAGCAGGCATCCCCGCCGATGTTGTGGAGTTGCTCACAGTGGATATGGCAGTGGTGGGCCACGGTCAGGAGTCAGATGAATTCCATGCCACATTGTGCATCAAAGATAGCAGCGGTGTATACCACGAAGGTTTGAACAAAAAGATGCGTGCGCTTGCCGAAGAGCATGGCATTCCCTACAAGACGGATGTATATCCGTTCTATGGCTCCGATGGGGAAGCGTTCTGGCGCGCTGGCGGAGATGTAGCCCTGGCATTGATCGGTCCGGGAATCGACGCTTCCCACAACTACGAGCGCGCTCATCTCGACGGCCTGGTCGCCACGACGAATTGGATCATGGCCTACCTGCTTAGTTAATGTCATTGCGAGGAAAATGAAATCCCACGACACCGCCTGATGTGCTAAGCAAATCATGGTTCGGTGGTCTCGCCCCGCTGGGCTTGAGATGGCTTTGGGTTACCGACCTCGTAACTCCGCCAAAAGCAGGCGGGGCGATGACAGGACAAAAACATGAAATTCGATGCTGCTCTTCCTAATGTTGGTTTGAAAGATGTCCCAGCGATTGCGAAATCCGCGGAGGACATTGGCTTCGACGCTCTCTGGACACAAGAAACTCAGCACGATCCGTTCCTGCCCTGCACTTTGATCGCCGAACATAGCACGCGTCTGCGCACCGGGACAGCGATTGCCGTGGCATTCGCCCGTTCGCCAGCGAATATCGCCTACACTGCCTGGGACCTCGCCGCCCAATCCAACGGGCGATTTATCCTGGGGCTGGGTACACAGGTCAAGGCGCACGTGGAGCGGCGATTCGGCCAACCCTGGCCTGAGTCGGTAACCGGAAAGCTACGCGAGCAGATCGAAGTCATCCGCGCCTTCTGGGATTGCTGGCAAAACGGCACAAAGCTGAATTACCGCGGCGAGTATTACAAGATTACCCTCATGTCGCCATTTTTCAATGCAGGCGCGATTGAGCATCCGAATATTCCTATTTATATTGCGGGCGTCAATACAGGTCTGGCAAAACTAGCCGGAGAGTTATGCGAGGGATTCCACGCCCATCCCTTTCATAGTGTGAGATATCTCAAAGAAGTAATCCTGCCGGCGATCGAAGAAGCTGCAATAAGAGCAGGACGAAAGCGGGAAGATATTTCCATTTCCGTTACCGCGTTCGTTGCCACCACGCCGGAAGAGATGAATTTCGCTCGCGCTCAGGTCGCATTTTATGCGTCCACACCCTCCTATCGCCCCGTCATGGAGCTGCACGGCTGGACAGATGTGGCAGAGAAATTATCCCTTCATGCGGCAAGAGGCGAATGGATGGAAATGCCAATGCTCATCACAGATGAGATGATAAGTGAATTTGCTGTGGTAACGGAGGCAAGCAGATTAGCCGCTGAATTAAAAACACGGTATGATGGAATTGCTGACCGGCTGACTCTCTACACCCCCTATGTTCCCGCGGAAAAGGATGAGTGGTGGCGAGACTTGGCTACATCAATTAATAATTGATGCGTCCTTATTAATTACACCCAACTATTGAGAGAATTATGAATTTTGAAGACTACCAAACCAAATCACGTAAAACCGCAGCGTATCCAGCGATTGGACATTCTGTCATTTATCCCACGCTTGGGTTAGTGAACGAAGCCGGAGAAGTGGCGGGCAAGATCAAAAAAGTATTTCGGGATAAGGACGGTCAGATCAGCGAAGAGACGCGTGAGGCGCTCAAAGCCGAGCTCGGCGACGTACTCTGGTATATCGCCCAGGTCGCGACCGAATTAAATTTATCACTCGACGAGATCGCCGAATACAATATCGCCAAGCTATATGACCGGTTGGAGCGGGGCAAGATTCAAGGCGATGGGGACAACCGATAATTAGGGAGCGGGGGCTGGTAAATCTCCAGTTTCTATTCTCATTCTTCCATAATCACACAGCGTAATAATGGGACATTTCTCGCAATAGGGTCTCCGTGCGGTGCAGATCTCGCGTCCCAGCCGGATGATGTTCAAGTGTGCTGGGTAATACGTTTCCGAAGGAAACAAGCTCTCCAGATGCACGTGCGCCTGTTCCACAGTCATCTTTGCGGGGCGGAGACCGATACGGCCGGTAACGCGATAGATATGCGTATCGACCGGGAATGCTGGTTTTCCCAGCGAGAAACATAGAACGATGGCCGCCGTCTTGGGACCGACGCCATTAAATTTTGTCAGCCAAGCCTTCGCCTCCTCGACAGGCAAATCCGCGAGAAAGGATAGATCCAAATTGCCACGTTCTTCGGTGATCGAGCGCAGCACTTGCTGAATACGCGGTCCTTTTTGATTGGCAAGGCCGGCGGGCCGAATAGCATTGACGACATCCACTACGTCCGCGTCGCGGACTTGCTCCCAGGTTTCAAATCTCGCCCGTAAGGCGGTAAAAGCGCGATCGCGGTTGTTATCGTTTGTGTTCTGGGAAAGGATGGTCGATATCAGCTCATCAATGGCAGGCAACGGATTGCGCCAAACCGGCTCACCATAGAATTCCAGTAACCGTTCATGGATTTTGATGGCGCGTTTTGCAAGAGGATTCGCGGCGGTGCTCACGGGTACCCTGCCTCCTGGATCCGTTGTAACGTGGTATTGACGACCTGACGGTGTTTTTCGGGAATCCATGAATCAAACATGGCCGCACTTAGACGATACAGTCGCAGCCCAGCCATACCGCGAGACTGGTATTGCGAGGAGACCGGATCGAGCCCCCAAGCTGTGCGGAATGCGTTCGTCCATTTCGTCTCGCGTCCAACAGCATCCTGGATCAGATCGAAATAACGATTCTCGCTGATGATCATAATTCCTTTTTGCACCGCGACCGCTTCGAGCATATTTTTCACCAATCCCCAAGTTGCATACAAGACCGTGGATTCGTGTTCGCGTGCCAGTCCGTTTAATATCTTGTGGACTTCCTCGGCACTGCCCATAATTTCTTCGGCGGCAAACTCGTCCGCAGCGGGTTGGAGGGGCGACCAATCAAACTCGTGAGCGGCTTGCTGCAAAGCAGCCAGCGAGCCATCTTTATCCATAACGATTTTCATTCCCCGCAAACCGGGAACCGCCCAGATCGCACGACGTGGATCGGTCAAGGCTGCGCGTTCGTCATCAAACAACGTGTATTTCAGGCTGATAAGTTTGTTATCCCAGTAACGCAAGGTATAACGATCATACGGGTTTTCCGGAACTTGGCTCACGAAAATGTCAAAGTCCACATCGCTGTATTTGCTTTCCTGCCCGCGCGAGTAGCTTCCAACAATGCCAACACCCAGAGTATAGCGTGAGTCAATTTTCTTCAGAACAGATCGAAGGAAGGGATCGGATAAAGACATAGCAAGATCGCTGGCGCTTCGTGTGACATGCTTCATCATTTTTCGACTCTTCCGCTGTCTACTTTCCACACTTCGGTTTTTTCCACGAAGTCCGGTGAGAACAAATTCAAATCGGTGGTCGTAAATAACACCTGCTCACTCTCAGCGATGTATTTCAACAAATCTGCGCGACGATGGACATCGAGCTCAGCCATCACCTCGTCGAGCAGGATCACGGGCCATTCCCCGGTACGCTCTTTCATCCAGTTGACCTCGGCGAGTTTGAGGGAAAGCAGCGCCGTGCGCACCTGTCCTCGCGAACCATAATCGGCAAGGTCGATGTTGTTGGCAAGGAAGCGCAACTCATCGCGGTGCGGACCAATTGTCGTCACACCGCGGGCAATCTCTTCGCTGCGCCGTTCTCGCAAACGCTCTCGAAAGCTGTTCTGAATCCCTTTAAGCTCTAAGCCCGAGCGGTCCACCACCGTATTGATTCTCAATCCTAACTGTCCATTTGGCTTCGGCAACGGATCGAAAGCAGGCTCATAAGAGAGACGAAGGATCTCAGTGCCGCGCGTCAATTCGTTATGGACGCGCGAAGCGAGGCGTTCCATCTGCTGAACGGCTTCGATGCGCCAGAGGATGATCTGCGCGCCGAGGCGTGCCAGTGTCTCATCCCAAACTTCGAGCTGGTCAGCGCTGCCCCCGCGTTCTCCTAGTAATTTGAGGAGTGCATTACGCTGGGTGAGCGCCTGGCTGTATTCGCTCAGGATGCGCGCATATCCCGGTGTGGACTGCGCCAAGGCCAAATTCAAGTAACGCCGGCGTTCCTCGGGCGCACCTTCGACAATCTGCGACATCTGCGGCACGAAGATGACCGCGTTGAAATGACCGATCACCTCGCTGACGTGTTTCTTCACACCGTCGAGCAAAACCTCCTTGCGCAAGCGCTGCGCGTTCAACACGCCAGTGGGCTCCAGAATGAGCCGTGCCTCCAAGCGATGCCTGCCGTTGCCGCGCTGGTACTCCGCGACCAGGCGGGTGACCGTTAGCGAATTATTTTTTGCTTCGGTGAAGTTGACGATCTGGCGGTCGGCATGGGTTTGAAAGGACGTGAATGCTGCCAGGAAATACACCGCCTCCAGCACGCTCGTTTTTCCCTGGGCATTGGCTCCCACCAGCACAACAACCCGCCGGGGAACATCGATATCCAGGCGGGTGAAGTTGCGAAAGTTGGTAAGTGAAAGGTGTTTGATGTACATTGTACGGAAGGGCGAGGTCCTTTCGCCCCGGGCAGGTTGACCCTACCCTCACAACGGTATTTCTAATTCAATCTCATCGCGCAGAGGGATATTGTGCATTCCGATCAGCGGGATACTGGGCTTGATCTTTCTCGATTCGTTCAGAGCGCCGCGATTGATCTTTACCATTTCAAAGCCGCGTTTTTGGTAGAAGCCCAATGCATTCAAGTTATCGTTGGTGGTCACCAAGAAGACACGCTTACAATTATGATGACGCGCCTCTGCCAGAGCGGCATTGATTAGTTTCGTTCCGATGCCGCGCCCTTCGCGGGTGCTGTCGATGGATACAATCTCACAATCCTCGCCAGAAAAAAAATAGGTGATTAAGCCAATCCATTCTGTACCATCGATGGCAATAAAGCCATCCAAAGCATCGGGATAATAAACCACACCATGGCCCACGACGAACTCATCACCCCAGCGATCCTTCCAAAATTGACGCAGACGAGGCAAGTCCTCTCGGGCCAATCGCCGGATCTCGATCATCGCTAAACTTCCTGTTCGGGTTCCACTTCCTGAGGAGGCTGCTGCCAGACGCGCGTGGCACGGTCGGTGAACAGCACACCGTTCAAATGATCGATCTCATGCTGGAAGATGCGCGCCAACCAGCCCTGCGCCTTGATCTTCATCGGCTTGCCGTGACGATTCAAGCCCTTGACCTGGACCGCGGCATGGCGTTCCACCTCGCCAACCATGTTTGGGATGGAGAGACACCCTTCGACACCGAGCATCTTTTCTTCGGACGCCTTGATGATTTCCGGGTTTATCACCGCCCAGACCTTTTTCGGCGCATCTTCCTTGTCTTCATCTTCTTCGCGCTCGTAATATTCGACCACGATCAGCCGCTCCGAGAGTCCGATCTGCGGCGCGGCGAGGCCAACACCGGGCGCATCACGCATGGTCTCGACCATATCATCGATCAGGACTTGAAGATTTTTATCGAACGTTGTGACTGTATGCGCCTTGCGACGCAAGACAGGTTCAGGGAGGGTAACAATCTTACGGAGTGTCATTTTCTTGAGTATGCCTTTATAAAATAAACTGCGCTTCGACTGCATGACGGGGAATACCAGTCTTCAGTGCAGCGTGAAAGCTGATAGAGAATTCCCGATTTTACTCGGGTTTTGGGGGATTCCTTTTCTCTTCTTCTTTGCGGAATTCTGCGGCGCTGTTGTGATAGGTTGCGAGCCACTCGGCCATCCGTTCTCGTTCGGCAGCCACCGTAGCCTGGTTTTTCTTCTCCACGCGCGCCATGCGCCGGCGGTCGATGTCAGTTTGTACCGCGGCGGGATTCATAACATCTTCAAATGCCATTTTAGTGCCGCCGACAGTAATATACACAGTTCCATAATTAAAGATTTCGCCCAGGATGCCGATGCGCTTGTACTCCGTTGCCAGAATATTCTCCAATTGGGCGGCGCTGCGGGTCTGGGTTCCAAACGGCTTTTTATCGAGGTCGATAATTTGGTCGTTAGTGACTTCGAACTTGTCATTGCTCCAATCCGCAACTTCATACACGATCCAGGCAAGGAACGGCACAAAGAGTATGATCAGTGCGCCCAACCAGCCATCGATACTGACACTGCCATTGTTATTCCTAATAACGGCAGTATTCGGATTTCCATCCGTGAGCACGTCAAACACGCGATATAAGAAAAGGCCAATCACACCGAGCTCACCCAGGATCGGTATCCAGGCCTGCTTGAACAACACGAACCAATGCTTGCGATAGATGACGTTCTCTCCCTGTTCATAGCGCAGCTTGAGCGCACTCAAACCTAAATAGCGAAGCAGGTTGAAGGCAGTGCGCTTGCGGGGGAAATCCGCCGGTTTAAGGGGCGGCGGTGCCGGTTTGGCAGGAACTGCAATCCCCAATCGCTTGCGGATGGCATTCTTCATCGCCTCCTTTTCCAACCCGACAGCCTGTTCCCGGGTGCGACTCCAATATTCTTCGATCATGCGCCGCGCCTGATCGGGATGACCAACGTGGTCGAATGGAATTCTTGCCACGAACGTGCGGACGATGAGGTTGCCATAATCCATAGCGCGCCCGAGGGCGTCTGTTTCCACGCCCACCGAAAGGATTGTACTCAATGGGGATTCCAGCCGGCTGTCATACAAACCCACTACCTTTTCCAGCCAGACGACCCGGCGGTTGGTCATGATGTAATAGTCATTGCCCCAGTCGACCCACTGCCAGAAGATCCATGCGATGACGGCGAAAGTTGAAAGAATAGCCGCGAAGAGAACGACCTTGAACCGCGCAATTTCAAAATAACCGTAATAAAGCAGCGCCGGAACGATAAAACTGAGAATGGGAAGGGTCAGCATGCGATAAAGAATGACGCGATGTTTCCGCGCCAAAAAATAAATCACTTCATCCGGCGCCAGCCACTTGAACTGGAGCGTACCTGCCAGCTTGCGGCTCTGCACGGCAATTTCGAAATTCAGCCGCAAATGCGGTGCGCTCTTCAACAACTGCTCGAAGTGCGCGCGGGAGAGAATTAGCAGCAGACTGTCCGTCACCGCCGTAGCAGTTCCGGATCGTTTGCGCTTTTCGATCAGCGCCATTTCCCCGAAGTAATCACCGGCAACCAGCGTCGCCAGCGTCCGCTCTTTGCCTTCCTTCCTGCGGACAATCTTGACATTGCCTTTATAGATGAAATAAAGACTTTCGGCTTTGGCATCTTGTTGAAAGATCACCGCCCCAGCCTGATAGGCCGACTCACCCAGTTGCTCTGCGACAGCCGTCAATTCTTCATCGTCCAACCCGTAGAACAGGTGGATTTTTTTCAAAAACGCGATCCGGGCAGGAAGCTCTACCACAATCCGATTCTATCAAATTTCACGCACGATGGCACACCCATATGCGGTTGTTTCCTGCAACTCCGGCACACGATCCTCACGCACTGCCTGGACGGCTTCGTCCAGATAGAAACGGGTGGCCTGCCTGTGCCGAAAGGTGACATCGTCCACCGCGCCACGATAACGCAGGATACCCTGCTTGTCCACAATGAACGCATGCGGCGTGGTGACTGCTTCATAGAGATCGGCGACGATATGCTCCGCATCGATCAGGACCGTTGGGAGTCCTCGAGCGTGAGCGACCTCCTCAAGCATTGGAGCGGATTCGTTTCGATTTGCCGCAATGGACAGCAACTCCACCTCCTCTTCCCAGTGCGGTAAGCGCCCCAGGATGGATCGATCCGCACGCTCGGAATGCGGACATTCCGCCGACCAAAAGTTGACAATCACAATTTTGCCGCGATAATCCCTGAGGTGATGAAGATTGCCTTGCAGATCGGGCAGTTGAAAATCGAGCGCGGGTTGATTTAATTGCATGGAATCATTATATCGTACACATAATTCATAGGGGCGGGCGGTTGTCCGTCCCTACGATATAATGCTTCCCATGAAAAAATGGCAATTCTGGATCGGGGTGCTGATCAGTGTCCTGTTTATTTGGCTGGCATTACGCGGCTTGCGCCTGGAGGAATTCTGGGGCGCTGTGAAAAAGGCAAATTACACCTGGCTCGTGCCGGGTGTGGCGGTCTATTTTGTCGGCGTGTGGGTGCGTGCGTGGAGATGGCATTATCTGCTCGGTCCCATCAAAAAGATTCCGACCGAGACCATGTTTCCCATCACAACGATTGGATATATGGGCAATAATGTCTATCCCGCTCGTGCCGGCGAGGTCCTGCGGGCTGTGATTCTGAGGCGCAGGGCAGGTGTGCCGATCTCTGCCTCGCTGGCGACGATCATCGTCGAACGCATCTTTGACGGCGTGGTGATGCTGGCATTCGTCTTCGTCAACCTGCCGGAACTCGCCAAGCTCACGGGAAGTTCCGGCTTCGTCGGCAATATCCAGCAAGTAGCCGTGGTTGGAACAGGAGTTTTCCTTGGAGCACTGGCAGTATTCCTGGTCGCAGCAATGTTCCCGCAAATGGCCGCCAAAACAGGTTTTTGGTTTATTTATCGTCTACTGCCAAAAAGGATGCATGATCGAGTGACGAGCTTGGCAACGAAATTCCTGGATGGGCTGGCGTCGTTGCGGTCTCCGGTCAATGTGTTGATGGTATTCTTCACTTCGGTTCTCATTTGGCTGCTGGAGACAGGAAAATACTGGTTTGTGATGCACGCCTTCAATTTCCATGTTTCCTTCTTTGCATTGATGCTCATGAACGGGATTGTCAATCTGGCAACGACCATCCCCTCCGCGCCGGGCTATATTGGCACCTTCGATGCACCCGGAATCGCCGTGCTGACGGCTTATGGCGTAGACCAGGCAACGGCTGCCGGTTATACGCTCGTCTTACATGTTGCCTTGTGGCTGCCCATCACCCTCTTGGGAGCATACTACCTGGCGCGCGAGGGAATCACCTGGAGTGATACGCTACGTTCTGAGTCACAAAACGTATAAGGACGTGAAATCGGAGCTTGCACAGGAGGAAACTGCGGAAAAGGCAAGTATTCACTTTCTTCGTTTGGCGGGCAGGATTTTTGCAACGGCTGACGGCAGCGGAACTTGTCAGCGATAGGACACGTTGATCTTCCTGGTGATTATGGGCTTGCTTCCAACCGGGGTGGCAGTCGCACGGAGTGAATTCCTAATTGGCTAAATCTCTATAACTTTCCCAATCCATCGAACGAGGCGGGCATATCGCCTTGTATCCTTTCCTCATGTTTCTGGCGTAATGCTTGGGTTATACTTAACTCTCATAAATTCTCTGCCTTTCGCAGTCAGAGTGAAGGAGTGCAACCATGACGCAGACCCAGGTACCTCCGCGCAGAAAATTGAGGGTGCTGATCGCCGACGATGTGCAGGAGACCCGGCGCAACACCCGGTTGATGCTCGCCACGATTGACGATGTGGAAGTGGTCGCCATTGCCGCGAACGGTATCCAGGCTGTGGACCTAGCGAAGGAGCACCACCCCGATATCGTCCTGCTTGACATTAACATGCCCGAGTTGGACGGTTTATCGGCATACCGGCGTATCGCCCAGATCCATCCGGACACTGGCTGCATCATCATCTCTGCCGAAAAGGATACAACCACCC
>JBKPQD010000292.1:0-2971 GCA_046733915.1 Chloroflexota bacterium | reverse complement strand
GAAATACTGGCACCGTTGAAGCTGCCATCTGCTGTCGGTGTGACACTCACTAACTGCGGACCCATTGCATCCAAAATGAAGAGTGTGCCGCTGTCTGCATCCACGCTCATCCCTTGTGGATCCTGCACACCGAAGCGACTGGCATCATAGTGGGTCAGGGTGGTCGGATCCAGATTGCCACTCGAATCCTCCGCCACTGCCAGCAACTGGTTGCTGGCCGCAACAAAGAGCAGAAGGCGATGTGCCTTGTTATCTAAGGTCATATTAATGGGATTTTGCACCGCTTCGGCAATCCGCGCTGAACCTGCCTGATGGGCAAAGGGGGTCAGCTTGATCACATCTGTGGCAGCCTGCCCTGGAGTGTGAGCCTGTAGCACCTGGAAGGCGTTTGCCCGGTTGGAGAATGCCAGACCAGCCGGGTTGTACAATTCGGCTGGATCCACATCCAGCACTCGCACCTGACGCACAAAAGCTGCATTCCCTTGAGCAACACTCTCAGGCATCTTTACGAACGAGAGATTGAAAACCAATCCCAATATAATTACAGGGGTAAGAATATGATTCTTGAAAAATAACTTATCCCGCTTTTCATCCATCAATCTAAAAATAGAGAACCCTCTTCGATAAGACATACTTTTTTCCTTTTAAAGGATCAGGCTATGCAATAATTAGCACATCAGGAAGCATATTTATAAGTTTTATAACTGTCGAATGAACCGTTATGAAGAGGTTGGTTCACAATACAGCCCATCAGGTTGGCATCTGCTTTTTCCATATCCAAAATAGTTTGTTGAATCCAACGACGTTTCGATTTTCCCGCCCGCACAACAAGAATAACCCCATCGACCTGATTACACAGGAGCGATGTATCGGCAACCAGTAAAGCCGGCGGACTGTCAAAAATTACCACATCTGAATTGTTCTTCAATTGAGTCACCACTTCTGACAGTCGTCTGGTACCAAGTCTCTCTGTTGTATCTGAAATTCGTTTTCCGCTGGTGAGGATGCGTAGGTTATCAATATGAGTCTTAGTGAGGCAATCATTGACCTTTATTTTCTGAGATGTGAGCAAGTCGGCCATGCCAATTTCATTCTCGACATCAAATATTTGATGGACAACGGATCTTCGCAAATCAGCATCCACAAGGATTGTTTTCAGACCCGCCTGCGCCATCACGATGGCGAGATTAGCGGCTGTAAGGCTCTTTCCTTCCCCTGGCATTGCACTGATCACAGCTATAGCTTTCTTCGGAGAGTCACCTATCTTGAAGCCAATCTTGCTTCGTATCATGCGGAATGATTCTGCAATCGGTGAAAATGTTTCTAGCTGGGTAATGAGTTTATCGGTAATATTTTTGCCCTGAATTTTGCCCACTACACCAAATACCGGCAAATTCACAGACTGGTACAACTCGTCCATTGAATTGAACGTATCATCCAGATAATCCAGAAGCAAGATAAAACCAAGGGCTAATACTAAACCGAGCATACCGCTCAGGATCGAATTCAATTCGACACGCGGCCGAATTCGATAGTTGCTGGCTTGAGCCGGTTCAACGACAGCAAGCGAGTTTGGCATTGTATCTTTATTAGCAAGAGCGACTAATCCCAGATAAATCTGCTCCCGCTCCGCAATCAATTTTTCCAAATCCATCTTTTGATTTTGGAGATCAGCCAAGGCTTCAGAAGAACGAGCGTTTTGAATGGCAGCTTCTAGTCCATCAATCTTTTTTTGCTCGCTCAAGATTTTTTCCTGCAAATAGGCAATCTGCTGGTTATTAAAGGCAGATAGGGTCTCGTCCGACGAATCTGTTCTATTATTTGGGCTGAGCAGAATTAACTGATTGGCAACCTCATCTGCAATCGAACGGGCCAACTCCGGCGAATTGGCCTCTACATTGATTTCCAGCAACTGAGTACCCGTAACCGGCTCGGCGTGTATCCGATTTCTTAGATTGCGCCAGCTTACTCCTAAATTAAGCTTATCGATTACATTTTGTAGTATTGGTTGGCGAACAGTAAGATCAGCATAAGTGAGTGCAAGAGCTTCGCTTGCCTGGATATCTGTCCGATTTACGTCTGCAGATTGAATATTTTGACCAATCAAGATAGTAGTCGTTGCCTGGTAGACGGATGGTTGCCTTATACTGATCAAATAGCCCACCGTGGTAGCGATGATTGGCAAGATAATTAATAACCACCACCTGCGAAGAATGATGGTCATTACACGACGTAGTTCTATGAAATCCTTCACTTTAGCCTCATTGCGGGTGGAATGCTTAACAGCAAGGCTTTCGACCCGTTCGTAATTACACTATGGATAGCATACAAATATTTTGAGCACCACAAGAGACATCACTTTAATAAATTCCGACCGCTTAGTGAAATCCTGTTGCCTTACAATTACAAATTTGTAAGGATGATTTACACATGACGGTCACTATATTAAAAGGTTACTAATAATTGCAAAACAGTTACAAACTCGCTCGGACAGCAGATACCACAGTATCCACATCCTCTACGCTCATCGTTGGAAAGAGGGGCAAGGTCACCTCCTGTTTTGCAGCAGCCTCTGTCTTTGCCAGCGAAACATCCGGATACTGTTGCTGATAATATTGAAATGTGTGGATAGGTGGATAATGGATGCTTGTTTGAATCCTGTGTTCTTTCATCTTTTCGATGAATGATTTACGGTCGATGGTGGTGGGAAGCAATATAGGAAAGATGTGATAAGCTGGTTTTCCGATTGCATCACAAAATGGCAAGCCGATCCCGGTATTTGACAAAGCTTCACGATATCGTTTGGTAATTTGTTCCCGTTTGGCATTATTTGAAGGCAGTTTTTGCAGTTGAACAATCCCTAATGCCGATCGAATCTCGTCTATCCGATAGTTATAGCCAAGCTCAACTACATCATAGGTGTACGCGTGCCCCTTATGACGGTCCCACGTTAAAGTCGTCATCCCGTGTG
>JBKPQD010000291.1:0-6417 GCA_046733915.1 Chloroflexota bacterium | reverse complement strand
CTACTATTGGAAGCGAAAGGGAAAATCGGGCAAATACAAAGTCATCGCCCGCAAAGGTGCCTATCACGGCGTGACCCTGGCAGCGACGTTCGCCACGGGGCTCGAAAAATATCACACGATGTTTGGTCCGGCGGTGGAAGGGTTTATCCATATTCCGGCGCCCAATCCTTACCGATACGAAGGGGAGCTGCAGGCCGGTGAAACCGTTGGTCAAGCTGCGGCGCGTGCGCTCGAAGAAGCCATCCTGCGAGAAGGCGCCGATACGGTGGCAGCGTTCATTGCCGAGCCGGTGATGGGCGTCGGTGGCGTGATCGTCCCGCCTGACGATTATTTCCCATTGGTGCGCGCGATTTGCGACAAGTATGAAGTTCTGTTTATCTCCGATGAAGTCATTACCGGGTTCGGCCGCACGGGCGAATGGTTCGCCCTCAAGCACTGGAATGTGAAACCCGACATTGTCTCATTCGCCAAGGCAATCACAAGTGGCTACGCTCAATTGGGCGGCATCCAGGTCTCGGATGAGATTCGTGAAACGATGGAGTCCGCGGCGGACAGTGAAGCCTACATGCACGGTTACACTTATTCCGGTCATGCCATGGCATGTGCAGTGGGGCTGAAAAACCTCGAGATCATGGAGCGTGAAAATTATCCACAGCGGGCGCGTGAGATGGGGAAACGCCTCTACGATGGACTACAGACCTTACGCGAATTTCCATTTGTCGGCGATATTCGTGGAATCGGCTTGATCTATGGTGTGGAAATTGTCTCGGACAGGGAAACGAAGGCGGCTGACCCTGCGCTGGCAGGGCGTATCTTCAAGGCGGCACAGCAGCACGGATTGCGCTCGCGCCCGTTAGGAAATACCTTGGCGTTCTCGCCTCCAATCTGCATTAAGGAGGAAGAAGTGGATGAGATCGTGAATCGCCTTGGCGCAGCGATGGATAGTGTCAGTGCTTAGGAATTAGTAATTGGAGATTCGAGCTTAGGGAATTTAATGTCCGTTTATCTCCATGATATTCCTCTCCACGAAGCACAAGAGCGGCTGAAACAGGCTCTTCAAGATGCGGAGCTGTGGCGCATGCTCGGGAGCGAGACGATTCCCCTCGACGAAAACGCGTTGGGGCGCGTCACGGCAGAACCAATTTGGGCAAAGATTTCGTCGCCTCATTATCATGCCTCTGCGATGGATGGCTTCGCCGTTCGGGCGGTGACCACCAACGGCGCGCTACCTTCCAAACCGGTTACTCTCCAGATCGGACCGGAAGCCGAGTACGTGGATACAGGCGATGCCTTGCCCCCTTGGGCAAATGCCGTGATTCCTATTGAGAATGTCGAATCGCTGGATGAACTGGGAAACATTACTCCGCAGATTCGAAATCCGCTAATCATTCGTATCCGTGCCGCAGTTCCACCATGGAGTCATGTGCGGCCGATGGGAGAGGACATTGTAGCAACGCAATTGGTTCTACCGGCAGGTCATATTCTTCAGCCAGTAGATCTAGGAGCCATTGCCGCCTCCGGATCCCAGGAGATCCAGGTTGCTCGCAAACCGAAGGTCGCGATCTTACCCACCGGCACGGAGCTCGTCCCAATTGGCAGTAACCTGAACGCTGGTGATATCTTAGAATACAACTCCTTAGTTCTGGCGGCGCAGATCAAATCCATGGGTGGTGAACCGACACGTTTCCCAATCACAAAAGATGATTTCGATTTGATCGCCTCCCGAGTCCAGGAGGCCGCCGAAACGCATGATCTAATTTTATTGAACGCCGGGTCCTCGGCAGGTAGAGAAGATTTCTCCGCAAAAGTTGTTGAAAGACTGGGCATTCTGCTGGTTCATGGGGTGGCTGTCCGGCCGGGACATCCAGTGATCTTGGGGATGATTGACCACGGATCAAGGACCAGCATCCCGATTATTGGTGTTCCCGGTTATCCTGTCTCTGCTGCGTTGACAATTGATATTTTCGTGGAGCCCCTGGTCGCGCAATGGTTGGGACGAAGACCGAAGGAACTACCAGTCGAAACCGCCACGCTGACCCGTAAGATTGTCTCCCCCGCCGGCGATGACGATTATGTACGCGTCGCGGTGGGCAAGATTGGGGATAAGCTCCTCGCCGCTCCTCTATCGCGCGGTGCCGGCGTAATTACCTCCCTGGTGCAGGCGGATGGACTTGCCCTCATCCCGCGCGGTATGCAAGGTGCGGAGGCGGGTGAACAAGTTCGAGTTCATTTATACCGAAGCAAGGCTGAGATCGAGAAAACGATTTTTTGTATCGGCTCGCATGACCTCACGCTCGACCTCATGTCCCAGTTCCTAGCCGAATATGACCGGCGGATTGCTTCTGCAAACGTTGGCTCGCAGGGTGGGTTGATCGCTCTCCGGCGAGGGGAAGCGCACCTGGCGGGTTCGCATTTACTGGACCCGCAGACGGGGGAATACAACATTTCTGCTATCCGCCAATACTTGCCGGGGCAGGCGGTTAAAGTGATAGCGCTGGTGCGGCGCCAGCAAGGGCTACTCGTCAACCGCGGAAACCCAAAAGGGATAGAGACACTGCCAGACCTAAGCCGGCCGGAGGTCCGTTTTGTGAACCGGCAGCGCGGGGCCGGCACTCGCGTTCTGCTTGATTATCACTTAAAACTGCTGGCAATTTCTCCAGAGCGGATTGTCGGTTACTCTCAAGAAGAGTATACTCATCTCGGCGTTGCCGCCGCCATAGCCTCGGGTCGCGCGGATTGCGGGCTGGGAATTGCTGCTGCTGCACAGGCATTGGATCTGGATTTCATTCCACTCTTTCAAGAACGATATGATCTGGTTTTCCCGACGCAATTTGCCGAAAGTGACCTGCTTGCGCCTCTGATTGGATTATTCGCTGACCACCGTTTTCGGGAAGCTGTTTCCCGCTTGCCGGGTTATGATATGTCTGTGATGGGCACGGTCATTTTGGAGGATTAGATGGCTGAAGCGCTGATTATCGACGATAATCGCACGACTGCCGATGCATTGAGGCAAATGCTTGCTGTCCTGGGATTTAACGGCCGCGTGGCATACAGTGCCGGTGGGGCCATATCTGTCCTGGCGACTGGATTTGTACCGAGCTTTGTCTGCCTCGATATTAATATGCCCGGTGTGGATGGAACAGAAATTTTGGCATATTTGCGGCGCGAGCCCCGCTTTATCCCGGTTTCCGTATTTGTGATCACTTCCGATGACCAGCCGGAAACCCGCCGGAAGGTCATGAAGCTCGGAGCGACCGCTATGATTATTAAACCGGCGACCATTGATGCTTTGGAAAGGGTCTTACAAACGGCAAAGCTGCTGTGAACATATTTTCTAATGTAACGTTTACGTACCGCCACTGTTCAGTGGCGGTACTTTGTGATAATCTTCACTCTGTAGGTCCAAATTAATTTTATGATGAAGCGAAGTGTATTTTTTACCGTGGTTGGACTCGTTTTTCTGACAGCATGCGGGGCACCTTCCAACGTATCTGATAATCCCGATGCTGTGCTGGCAACAGTCCCCGCCGAGTACGCCGGGAAGACGAATCCGTACGATGTCAACATGGCTTCACAGGGAGAGAAGCTGTTTCAGACGAACTGTGCTATGTGCCACGGGCCTCAAGGCCACGGAGATGGACCAGCCGGTCAATCGCTGGAGCCGAAACCGAAAAATCTGGCGGTGCTGCAAAAAAGCGTTGGCGATGATTATTTGTTCTGGCGAATTAGCGAAGGGAAACCGGGCACGTCGATGGTGGCGTGGGAGGGCATCCTGGAGGAAGACCAGATTTGGCAAGTGATTGCCTTTATACGGACATTGCCTGAGTAAGGATCGATTACTTTTTGAAATAACTCGTTAAGAGTTATATAATGGACACAATTGAAGGAGAGAGAAGAGATGCCGATTCCTGCAGGGATCCCCGCACCGGATTTTGAATTATTGGATGATACGAACACGCCCCGCCGGCTTTCCGATTACCGCGGAAGGAGTGTGATCTTGTATTTTTACCCTAAGGACGACACGCCCGGCTGTACAAAGGAGGCTTGCAACTTCCGTGATGACTACTCCGCCTACGAAGAAGCGGGTGTGGTCATTTTGGGTGTCAGCCCGGATACTGTGGCATCGCACATCAAATTCAAGAAGAAATTTCAGCTGCAATTTCCGTTGCTCGCGGATGAGGGACATAGGGTTTGCGATCTATATGGCGTGTGGGGTCCCAAAAAGTTCATGGGCAAGGAATACGAAGGCGTATTGCGAACCACCTTCCTGATCGATGAGGATGGAAATATCGCTCGAGTCTATGAGAATGTCCGCCCCGCCGAGCACAGCGCAGAACTGCTTTCGGCATTCAGTGCCCCTTGAACAGAAACCGGCGCAGGTGATTCCCTCTACGTGGCTTCGTGACAAATAGAGGAAAGTTTGGTAAATTAGAACGGTTGTAAGCTTGGGTGGGCCCGTTGATATTTCTTAGGAGAGAGGAAGTATGCGACATTTTGTGGTTGTGGGAATTCTAGTCGTCATAGGATCGATCATTGTATATCTGGCTCTGGCTGCAATCGGCTTAATGCCGGTGGAAGCGAGTGCGCAGGCAGTACCCATCGATCGGTTGTGGAATCTCGAACTGATCGTGATTGCATTTCTGTTTGCGCTTATTGTGGTTCCGCTAGGCTACAGCCTGATTGTGTTCCGTCGCAGGAAAGGGGATACGACAGATGGGCAGCATATCGAGGGGAACTCCACTCTTGAAGTCACCTGGACCATCCTTCCATTATTCCTCGTGATGGTGTTTGCATATTTGGGCGCCGGGAACTTGGCGCAGATTCGCAGGGTGGATCCCAATGCAATGGTCATCAAGGTCACCGGGCAGCAGTGGTCATGGAGCTTTGAGTATCCCGCCTACGGGGTCACATCGAATGAAATGCACGTACCCGTGAATCAACAGGTTCTATTGCAGATGACATCGAGAGATGTGATTCATTCCTTTTGGGTGCCGGAGTTCCGACCGAAACAGGACCTCGTACCGGGGCGCATTACAGAATTGCGCCTCACGCCCACCCTGGTCGGTAACTACAAGGTCCGTTGTGCAGAACTCTGTGGAACTTCTCACGCGTACATGGAAGCGCCAGTAATTGTTTCCAGCCAGGCTGATTTCGACGCCTGGATGAGTGAGCAAGTCAAAAATGCACAAGCCGCGGCCGCAACCCCGGAGGGGCGTGGACAGGCGCTGGTGACAGCGAGTGGCTGTGCGGCATGCCATTCCATTAATGGTGCGGCGGGCATCGGTCCGACGTGGTTCGGATTGTTCGGCTCGCAGGTGCCCATATCGGGCGACGGTGTTGTAACGGCTGACGAAGCGTACATCCATGAATCCATCAAGGCGCCGCAGGCAAAGATCGTAGCGGGCTTTGAAAATCAATTGATGCCGAACTACGGGTTCACGGATGACCAGATCAACGATATCGTCGCGTATATCAAGACGTTGAAATGAGTGTTTAGGAGTTAAGAATGAGAACTAGACATCCTGTATACTTTGGGCTTCTGCTTCTGGTTTTGGGTGGGATCATTGGATATGGCATCGGCCTGGGCATCGATCTGTTGGTGAGCGGGGCGTTGAACTACAACGGTTCTGTTGCCTCAGCGTTTGCACTGTTGATTGCCGTGAGCGCGTTCTTCTTCGGTCTATATGGCTACCGCGGAATTACGCGCGGGTTGGTATGGCAGGTGATCGGTACGTTAGCCGGTGGACTTTTGATCACGGGCATACGCGCTGCCATGGGCTTGAAGACCGTGCTGGGTCCATTCTTCTTCAGCGAGCCTGCCTGGGTGTTCGGCGCGCTGGTGGGTGTGGTCTCGTTCCTGTTTGGCGTGGGTGTGGTCAGCGACTGGATGAAATGGGCGCGTGGCTTGGACACACCGGAACACCATGAGGACCCTCCTACCTGGGAAAAATATTTTGGTGTTTCTCTTGACCATAAGGTGATTGGCATTCAATACACGGTGACCGCACTGGTGCTGCTCTCGGTCGGCGGTCTGTTTGCGATGATCTTCCGCACGGAACTGGCGGAATCTCAGTTACAGTTTCTGACGACAACATTCAAGCTTTTCGATCAGAACGGACCACAACTTTATAACACGCTGATGTCGCTGCATGGCATGCTGATGATCATCTCGATATTGCTTGGCATTTCGGGCATGATGAACTATGTCATCCCGCTGCTGCTGGGCGCGCAGGATATGGCGTTCCCGCGCATGAACGCGTTCGCGTTCTGGATTGCCGTTCCCGCGGCGGTTCTGCTGCTGATGAGCTTGATCCTGGGCGGATTCGACACCGGTTGGACCGGATATCCGCCGCTTTCGGCGCGTGCCCCGATCGGTGTGCAGATGTTCTTCTGGGGTGTTTTCACCGCCGGTTGGTC